>JBKQTS010000205.1:0-19529 GCA_052143075.1 Syntrophobacteraceae bacterium
GCCGTTTGGGAACTCACGACCCTCTGTTGCCAGAACGCCGCTCCCGCGTGCTACCGGGGTGTACGGACAATTCCCCGGACGGGACTCTAACCCGCTAGATTAGACAGTTGTTACTGCGTACGGTCACCCATTAAAAGGCTGCGGTCAAGAAAAAGCTTGTGGGGTCAAGTCTCCGTTTGAATATATGTTCCGATCGACTTTCGTGCTGATAGCTATTTAATTATGACCGGACCTTCAGGATCCGGGATTGACCCGTTTACATCCAATGGCCTTATAGTCAAACGATGACCCCTTTCCCGGAAAGAAATGCTTCTGCACGCTATCTTCCCATCTTGGATCTATTTGAGTTGACACGTTGACGCTTCAATCGTCTTCTTCCTCGTCCGCGTATTTGCTTCTTCTTAGCCTCAAGCGCACGGCGGCCATGACGGTCAGAACTGCGGCGGTGAAGAAGAGGATTTCATAGAGGTTTTCACTTGCCCAGATGAGCCACTCGCTTTTCTTTCTCATGTCATCGATCGAGTCCTTCTGCACGTCTCGAAAAGGTTTGGAGAGCGCTTTCGAGATTGCCGGGTCGATGTCATCGCCTTCTTTGAGATGTTTTAAAATGTCGCGGAGGCTTTCCGTACCATAGTGAGAGGCCACGTATCCGACAAAGTCGAGGCTTTCCCTGTAGGCGAGGAAGAGGGAATCCCTGTCGTTCGGGAAGGAGGCGGCAAGCTGGCTTAGAGGGATAAGGCGATTTGCCGTATTGATTCGGTTAAACGTTACCCCGCTTTCTGCAAGGATTTCTCCGAGTGTCCCGCTGATCCATTGGCAGATGCCTTCATCCAGCCATTTGGGAATGACCTGTATTCTTACGTAATCATGCAGAAGGAGATGACATAACTCGTGTTTGAAGGTGTCGTACAATATGGCCGGTTTTGAGGTGGTCGGGGAGATGTGTATCACGATCAAGCGTTCCGACGGGACTGCGAAGGCGGAAACGAACGGGCTGCCGCTCAGTCTTTCGAAGAACTCCCTGTCTTTGACGAGCAGCACGATGGGTTTTAACGAGAGCCACAGGCCGAGAATATTTCCGATATCGTCTCTTGCCTTTGGGTAAATCTGCGCCAGATAGTTTGCTTCAGCCTCCAGATGGGCTTCGCCTCTTATGACCAGGGCCTCGTTTTGGAAAAGGATGTGTTCTTCGAAACCATAGGTTCGGTCAAAAAGAAGGAAGCACGCCATAAAAGGCAAAAGCAGCAAAAAGGCTTTCACGAAATCCGTCGCCCCCGCGCAGAGAATAGACGAGCCCTGTATCCCGCGTGTCCCTCACGCGGCTGAGCGGCCGTTGGGCTCTCATCGCAACCGACTATTCCACTTTCTTCCGGCTAACGCAAACGTGAAAAGGAGAAATCGAGACCGCATGCGTATTCGGTGCGCAATATCGACCTCATCGTTGTGGTGAACTCGATCCAGGCACTGTCTGAATGAGCGCCTCCCAGTCTGCCCGGCTAACCCCGGTTCATATTTTCCCACCCTGAGGGACATGCCGTACACTTCTGCGAAGCTGATCCAGTTTTTCATCGCATAATTCTTAAACGGGTACATCCAGGCCTACAACCTGAATATGTTGGTGTGGATTTCATGCCGGAATGGTCCCACATGACCTCCACCATGGAGTATCCCTTGGCAGAATAGGTGCCAACCGACAGCTGCCATTTCTTATCGTTGTACGCAAAAAAATTCTTCAAAATGACCATCAGCTCGGGGATAGCGAAAGTCAAACTTCCTTGCCAAAAGTTGCACTGGCCTGCGGGGTCGGTTTCCGTTCATGTATGAAAAGCATACTTAAATTTAAGGCAGCAGCTGCTTGACGGCAGATTTCGAACCAACAAAGGAGAGAACTGATGAAACTTGATCACGCAAGCCAAGTCTATCTTGAGTACCATAGAGCGAGCTCAGGGAAAAAATACTATCGAATCGTATAGCGTCACCCTTTCCAAATTCCTTGACCACATTGGAAAAGATCGTCACCTCGATGAAATAAGCTCAGAGGAGATTCTGTCATTTCTCAACAAAATAACCGAAGGAGGAAAGCAGCAGACCAAGCATGGACGGTATTCTCACCTGAAAGCCTTTTTCAACTTCATAAAGATCAACTTCGACTCAACCCTTCAAAATCCCTGCGATACACCGATGCTCAGGAAGCTGTATCGGCCAGGAAAGCCGAACCACTGGAGTATTGTCGAAAAGGAAACCATTGATGAGATAATTTTCAGGACAACTCAAGCGAGAAACCGGCTCATTCTTGAATTGATGGCCAGAGGAGGTATGCGAGTCGGAGAGGTTCTGAAGCTCACCCCGGAAAATGTTATTGATCAGAAGCTTATCCTACGGACTCCAAAGAGCGGGAAAGAGGCTGAAATCGTGTTCATCCCGAGAAGGATCGCTGATAGGCTCAACAAGTATATCCGGGACAAACGCATCAAATCCCTCCACAGAATATTTCCGATCACTTATGCAGCAGCACGGCTTGTTGTGAAAAAGGCAGGCAAGTTGGCCGGAACTGAGCTGCGACCACATGATCTCAGAAGACACGCCGCCACATATGCCTCCAGGTCAGGCGTTCCTATTGAGATTGTGAGCAAGGTGATTCTCCGCCACGCCAATCTCTCGACTACTCAGCGTTACCTCGGTAAAATTAGCGACACTGAGGCGACAAGGTGGATCGAGAATCTGTACGGTTAAGCCTGATTTCGAGACGGGGGGAACCAGAATCTCCCCGTCGGTAACGCTCTATCGAATCAATATACGATCCGGACGTGGCAAATTTTCTGGACGTTAAGATTTCAAGGGCAAGGAGAGAAGTGATCAATTTTACAGAGACGACCCTCAGCGTGTGGAATGTCCATTGGATATTCGATGATTGAAACCCACCAAAGACCATTCAGGCATGAAGTCCACACCGGAAACTTGGCTGGTTCCGCCGGACGCATAGGTTTCTTGAGGGCTCCTGCCTTGTCTTTTTTACTAAATCTTTGAGCTCTTTTAGTGTATATACTCCCCCCTGGACTCCAAATCCCGGATCTGGAATCCATTATACGAGCAATGTACCTATTGCTTCCCGGAAACCGTCCATGGCCCCTTCTGGATGAAACCATCCGGGGAGATGACTGTATTGATGAAACTAATCTTCATCAACTACGAACATTTCCACTTTGCACTTATCGCATACCGCATGGTCAAGGTCCACCACAATGACGTTTCCGCATACAGGACACTTTGCCACCGAAACTGCAGGGTCGGAAATTAAAGGTTTGATGTCGGTTGGATAGATATTCATGCCTAGTCCTCCTCTCGGATTTCGACCCGGGCGAATCTCCTGATTTTACAGGATGGCAGGCGACATTCTCGTAGAGCAGGAGTGACTACAAAGCAGCTTGGCTAACCACGTGTGGTTTTTGCGGAACGAATGCCGCCAAACCTTTCTTCACTAGCAGAGATCTTTCATAACTTCAACAGCCGCAACATAGCCTAGGCACATTTTGTGGCGCAAGTCAAGCCAAAAACAACAAGCTTTTATGATAAAATAATAGCAGTGATATTAATTACTTGGATGATTTGGGCTGCGGCGTGATCAATAGCTGTGCCTGCCCTCTCGAACTCACCATACGATCTGCCGCTCACACGGTCATGAGATGGGAATCGGACGGGCGCCCAACCTTGAATGCCTTCATCATAACCCTCCCTCACAAGCTATGGGTTAACGCCGAAAGGGACCGTCTCCCAACGCAAGGCGGGCAGGGCGAGTCACTTATTGAAAAAATCCTACCAGCAAAGAGTGCGGTCCTTGGCGACCTTCCTGCCGCCTCCTGCTCTTTGAGAATCCTTATTATCTACCTGTCCTTCTTCATTGCTGTCCACTGGCAAGCTCATTCCAATCGGAGGACTCCAAGTTAGACTGGCTCAGTTTTCGGGGGCGAGATCAAAGCAAGTGATGCAGACCTAAAAGAAGCAGCCCGAAAAAATCGGGGTAATAACGTCTCGAAAATTGGCCACCCTCTCCCAGGGGAATCAACATTCCTTGCCATGGTGTTGATTTCCGCAGAGCCAGAATTCCTGTTATATATGATCCGCATTCCTGTATTCGGGGAGGCAATGCAGATTGAGCATGTGAGCGCTGGCTAGCGAGCCTTTGCAGCGAGAGCGAGATTCGCCCCCAACTCATAGGCCTTCGCACAGTCTTGCGGGAAAACTTCCTGGCGCCGCCTGGCTTTGGCGGCCGGGTCCCAAGCCGTGGAGACATACTTCGAGTAGTCTGTGAACTGCAGCGTGTCCGTGCAAAGCAGGACTTCGCAGTTCCCGAAGAGACGTGTCATGACGCCGCGGGAGGCCACGACGGTTTTGTCCTGGTAGAAGGCCGGCATTTTTTCCTCGGCCACGTTCATGGTGTAAATCAGGCCCGCCATCGTCTTGCCTGGAAAGATGGAGGCGTAGCCGGGGGTGTAGGTAAGGTACGGGAACAGGAGGCGCTCCATGAACGAACGCATCTCGCCGGTCTCCGTGTGAAAGTAGATGGGTGACCCCATGATCAGGATGTCGCCCTCGGCGACCCTGTCTAGGACTGGGGTGAGTTCGTCTCTGACTGCGCACCGGCCGTAGCTCTTCCCGCCGATCTTCTTGCAGGCAAAGCAGCTGATGCACCCCTTGTATGCCAAGCCATAGAGGTGCACTAACTCGGTCTCCGCGCCGTTTTTCTTGGCCCCGGCCAGGGCCTTCCGCAGCAAAGTCGCCGTGTTCCAGCCCTTCCTGGGGCTGCCGTTGATAGCTATCGCCTTCATGAATCCTCCGTGTGTTAAAAGAATTAACCTCAGCGCTGGAAGCCGTTCCAAAAACCAGAAGGGTAAGCCGCAAGCGGCCTCCCCTTCTGGTTGTCAGGCGGATTGCAGATCTGCCGGCATTACCATCGTTAGCTTTGCAAACCTGGTTTTGCCTCGGCTTTGATGTCTTTGAGCGCTACGCCGACCTTAATGTTGACACTCTTCGGGATAAATACCAAAATCAGAAGACCGCCCAGAAACAAGACACCGGCAATCACATAGAGCGCAGCGGAAGGGTCGGTCGAAACACTCTTGACCCATACCGGAACATTCGGGCCGACGTAGCCGCCCAGATTTCCGATCGAGTTTACAATCCCTATTCCGGCAGCAGCAGCCGTGCCGGCCAGAAACGCCGAAGGGATGGGCCAGAAAAGGGGCATCGATCCCAGAACGCCGAGTGTTCCTATCGACAGGAAAATCACGGACAAAACCGGGTTGGAGGCAAATATGCCGCTTAATATCAAACCGAGTGCACCCGCTGTTACATTAACGAAATAATGCATTCGCCTTTCGCCGGTCCTGTCGGAATTCCAGCTAAGGAGAATCATCCCGATTGTTGCGACGCAGTAAGGAATGGCTGTTATGAGTCCCACACCCAGGTATGTTTTGATCCCGAACGCCTTGATTATCGTGGGCAGCCAGAAGGCGATTCCGTATAAGCCGATCATCAGGGTAAAGTAAATTGCACTCAGGACCCATACTTTTCCACTCTTGAATGCATCGCTAAGTTTTACCTCGTCCTTATGTTTATCCTCTTCTTCGATGTTTTGAATGAGCAGGGCCTTTTCATTTTCAGTAAGCCATTTTGCCTCCTGGATACTGCTGTTGAGGTAGTAAATTACCCAAATACCGACTACTATTGAAGGTATGCCTTCCATGAGAAACAGCCACTGCCATCCAGCCAAACCCGATACCCCCGAGAGCATGTCCATAATCCAGCCGGAGATGGGGTTGCCTATTACACCGGATACGGCAATGGCAGAGACGAATAAAGCGGTTCTGGAAGAACGAAGCCTGGAGGGATACCACAAAGTCAGGTAAAAGATGATGCCCGGAAAGAAGCCCGCCTCGGCCAAGCCAAGCAGGAAGCGCATGCCGTAAAAGGTCCACTCACTTTTTATAAACATCATAAGGGCCGATACGATGCCCCACGTGATCATGATTCTGGCAATCCACACCCGTGCTCCGAACTTCTTTAATAAGACATTGCTTGGAACTTCGAAGAAGAAATACCCGATAAAGAATATGCCGGCGCCCGTCGCAAATGCCGCCTCACTCAGCGATAAGTCCTTGAGCATCTGGAGTTTGGCGAAACCGACGTTCACTCTGTCGAGGTAGGCAAGGATATAACACAAGAAAAGAAATGGTATCAGACGCCAGTCTACTTTCCGATAGGTCTTTTCTTCGAATGTCCTGGTTCTTTCCATGTTCTTTAATCCTCTCTTCTGCAGGTTTCAGGGGTGGACCCTCGCGGGGAATCGCTCGGATGAGCGGATCATATGTATGTTTGAAAAGAGCGGATCTAAAAGATCCGCGGAAGTGAATGCGGATCGAAGGACAGGATTCTTTGAGAGTTGTTTTGCGTTCTCCATGGCCAAGACTTAGCGTCCTGTTCATTGTATGCGGCCCGGTAGGCTTGTCAATTGAAATTATAAAAAAACACAGGAGGAAGATCACTCGAAAAGTATGATGGAAGCTTACGAGGAGGCAAAATGAGATATTCATGAGGGGCGATAGTATAGCCAAAATAAAAAAGGGGAGGTACCTAATACCTCCCCTTCCTGCGCGGATTACGAAATTTGCTAGGCTGCAGCCGAAAGGCGATTGCGGAGCAGGTCGTCCACTACCGCCGGTTCGGCCAGAGTCGAAGTATCGCCGATGCTTTCAATCTCATTTGCGGCAATTTTCCTCAGGATGCGCCTCATAATCTTGCCCGACCTTGTCTTTGGAAGTCCGGGGGCCCACTGGATGAAATCGGGCGAAGCGATCGGACCGATCTCTTTTCGCACCCACTTGATCAATTCCTTTCGGAGTTCGTCCGATGGCTCTCTGTCGGCTTTCAAGGTCACGAATGCGTAGATCCCCTGGCCTTTGAGGTCGTCCGGAGAACCGACAACCGCAGCTTCGGCCACGGCCGGATGAGCCACCAGGGCGCTCTCAATTTCGGCAGTCCCCAGGCGATGGCCTGAAACGTTGATAACGTCATCAACCCTTCCGGTGATCCAGTAATAGCCATCCTCGTCGCGGCGCGCTCCGTCTCCAGTGAAGTAGTAGCCCGGGTAATTCGAAAAGTAGGTCTGCTTGAAACGGTTGTGGTCTCCGTAAACAGTCCTCAGCATTCCGGGCCACGAGTCCTTGATGACCAGATATCCGGAACCGGGACCATCGATCAGCGCCCCTTCAGGGGTGATAATCGCGGGTTGCACTCCGAAAAAGGGCCGAGTCGCGGAACCAGGTTTGAGGTCCGTAGCTCCGGGTATGGGGGTTATCATGATGCCCCCGGTTTCGGTCTGCCACCAGGTGTCCACTATAGGACACCGCTTATCGCCGACTACATCGTAATACCAAAGCCATACTTCCGGATTTATCGGTTCGCCAACGGTGCCGAGAACCCGAAGGCTTTTTCGCGACGTTCGCTTTACGTGTTCTTCGCCCTGGCGCATGATCGCGCGGATTGCCGTCGGCGCAGTGTAAAAAGTATTTACGCCGTGCTTATCTACGATGTTCCAGAACCTGGACCAGTCAGGGTAGTTGGGGATACCCTCGAACATTACCGTAGTTGCGCCGTTGGCAAGCGGCCCGTAAACAATGTAGCTGTGCCCCGTGACCCAGCCGATATCAGCAGTACACCAGTAGGTCTCTCCTTCGCGGTAATCGAAAACATACTTATGGGTTAGCGAAGTGTAGACAAGGTATCCACCCGTGGTATGCAAAACCCCCTTGGGCTTCCCGGTTGAACCGGAGGTGTAGAGGATGAACAGAGGATCTTCGGAGTCCATCTTCTCGGCAGGGCATTCATCGGAAGCCTTACTCATCATTTCATCCCAGTCGAGGTCCCGTCCGGGGGTGACCGGGACGTTTCCCCCCGTATGCTTGACCACAATTACTTTTTCTACCGCCGGGCATTTTTCCAGTGCCATGTCAGTGTTTTCTTTGAGCGGGATTCTCTTACCGCCCCGCAAACCTTCATCGGCCGTAATCACGACGTTTCCTCCGCAGTCCTCAATGCGGCCGGCAAGGGACTCAGGAGAAAATCCCGCGAAAACAATCGAATGGACCGCACCTATTCTGGTGCAGGCAAGCATCGCGACGGCCAACTGCGGGATCATCGGAAGGTAAATGGTGACGCGATCTCCCTTTTTGAGGCCGACAGATTTTAGTACGTTTGCAAATTTGCAGACCTGTTTATGGAGCTCCCGATAAGTGATTTTTGTACTAACCGAGGGATCGTCGCCTTCCCAGATTATTGCCACCTGATCACCCCGCTTGGCCAAATGCCGGTCCAAACAGTTGTGGCTGATATTGAGCTTCCCGTCCAGGAACCACTTTATGCGAACGTCTCCGGAAAAACCCCCTTCTTTCACCTTGCTCCAGGGCGTAAACCAATCGACGCTCTTGGCCTGTTCACCCCAAAATCCTTCGGGATCGTTGATGGATCTTTGATACATCTCGAGGTACGCTTGATTGTTGCAGTACGAATTTTTTGCCCAAATCTCTTGTACAGGAATTTTAGCGGACATTTAAACCTCCCCGTCGTTACTGTAATCTTGAAAGTAATGGTTTTGTCCTGATTGCGAAAACAGATGGTCGTCGGTAATACCAGAGGGAAGTATTTCGCGAATCTAGTGCCAACTAACTGACGTTGCCCCTGATAGCAATCAATTGGGAACTTGTCAACATTGTCCTGCTTTTTGTCACATTTTTTTTAAATAATCTTGATCAGACCCGGAAAAGCCCGATAGATTCAAGGGAGGAAACATCATTTCGGCGACCGGAAGATGTCTGGTCCGGTCAGACTGCACGAAGAGAGAAAAAACGCGGACCGAGGCAGTTTGGAGTGTAGATATAAGCGCTTGATTTGGCCAGACCTGATGCCGGTTTGTTACCTGTGGTCAGGTTCAGGCTCCCGGGGGCCGCTTTGAAAGAAGCGGTGAAACCTGCCTGTTTGGAAGATTATGGGGCGAAAAAAATTTACAATCTATTCGACTCTACAATTTCCGATCTATCCAACTGACTGTTCCAGAGTGAAGTGAAACGTAGCACCCGAACCTACTGCGGCTTCAGCCCAGATACGGCCCCCATGTTTGCGGATAATTCGTTGTACGGTGGCAAGACCAACGCCGGTTCCCGGAAAATCAGCCGCCGCATGAAGCCTCTGAAAGGGAGTGAATAATTTTTCCGCTTCCTCCATATTGAAGCCGGCGCCGTTGTCCTTAACGAAATAGACTCTCCGGCCATCCTCTTCCTGCATCGCCCCAAATTCGATAAGCGCATCAACCCTTCTAGACGAGTATTTAAAAGCATTTCCCAACAGGTTTTCCAGAGCCGTACGAAGAAGTCCGCGATCTCCATTGGCTGATATGCCGTCGGCTATTATAAATTCAGCATCTCGTAGAACGAATGTTGCTCCATCAGCGCCGCTGAGTTCCCGGGCCGCGTGACGAACAATCTCCATAATAGCATCCAGGCTTCGGGCCAGCGAGAGTTCTTGCACTACCTCAACCAGGTGTTCCATTGCCTCGTTATGGGGCACAAACTGAGAGCTTGGCCGTTGTTGTGCTCCATCCGAAAGCACCATTTTAATCGCCGGCACAAGGCCATTCAGCTTCTGCTTGGAAACGAACGGAGCGCCGATTTCCTGGAGCTTCCCGGCCTGCTCGTCCTCTGCAGATAGTCCGGAGACAGCTATGAACGGAACCTCCGGGCATTTACTCCGGGCAGCCTTAAACGCGGCAATAGCGCTATAGCCCCGGATGCCGCTGTCCGAGAGTATGAGGTTGAAAAAACCGCTGTCCAGAGATGCAAGGTAGCCGGCTTGAGTTTCGACCACATTAAGCTGAAACTCCATATCGCTTTGTTCGAGTGCCTCACGGATGATTAGAGCGTCGTCTTGATCGTCTTCAAGGAGCAGGATCCTCAGCATCTTTTGCATGGATCGGTTTCCTTCGATGGCAATGATTAACGGTTCAGATTATCTTCTTCAAACAACCGGACGCTGAAACCCGGTTGACTCCAACCCAGCCGGAAGTCATTTTACTCTACCTCAGTTTTGGCCTCAAGACTTTTTGGGAAATCATAGTCGATGCAACTTAAGCGGCAATACATTCACCCGTCTAGGCTCTTCTCTCTATAGATTAACGGGGGCTAAAAAAGGAGAAAGCCAAGGGCGGGGGCTCCTGGCTTCCGGGGAAAATAACTACATTGTCCAAAAACCAAACTTAAACAGGAGGGTATTCATAATTTTCTAATAGCACATTTTCCTCTTTTGAAAATCAGGTCAAGAGTGTATTTTCTATCTACTAATACAGTATATATGAAGGTAGGATTCTGCCTGATGTTCTTTTTTTTGCCTGTACGAATTGAGAAAATTCCATACTCAAAGGCGAGTCAAAAAATGATCAGCAAAGCATTTGGCTATTTTATGGTGTGTCTCTTTTGATTGCAGCACCTTGGGCAAATGCCGGGCATACCTGGCATAGGCAGTAATGTTCCCCGCCCTTCCGAAGCCGAACTCAAACTGAAGGAAGCAAACAGTACGCACGATACGGTGAACTGAATTTGAGAGGATTTGCCGATTACTTCTGAAATATCTAAAACTCATACCCTTACTCTGCGCATCTTTTTTCAAAGATTTTCGAATCCTTAACCCCTTTTAATTCTTCAGCTTGTTTCAAAAAATTTCCCTCATTTTTTTCTAAGATCATGCCGATTCATAATGCGGAATAATAACGCTTCTCCGGCCCTGCTCAGAGCCTCTCCCGGACTCGATCCGGGATGGGAAGGCTGGCTCCGGCACAAAGACCGCACGGCAACGGGATGCCAGCGCATGGAGAAACTCATGCGATTCAACGAGGCAGACGCAAAAATGGCAGGCAATCAGACCAATAGCCAAGCCCAAAATGGGGACCCGGACGTCGATACAGACGTCCCAACGCCGGTGAGAATTCCTTTCAGGATAGACGATGCGATAATGGTGCGCTCCCTCACCAACGCGGCGCACATGGCCAGAACAAGGATCATTGGCGTCATGCACGGCAAATACATCATGATCATAGAGCCGACTGTAAAGATAAACGACAGGATTTCGGCTGTTCTGGATCAGGACTTTTTGTGTTCCTATTTCAACGATGGCGCAATGCATATATTCAACAGCAGATACCTAAGGCACATGGCAGAGGACGTCGTTGCCATAGCCTATCCAATGAAAGTGGACGTCCGTCAGATAAGGAAGCATCGAAGGATCAGGGTCAACATCGAAACGAAATGCACTGTTAGCGGTACTGTTGATGTGTTCATCGCAGAGATGGCGGACATTAGTCAGGGCGGGTGCCGCCTGATCTTGAATGCACGTACGCCCATTACAAAAGGAACCAACCTCTCCCTGACGTTCAATCTTCCAAACGTGGCCTTCGTAAGCGGACTTGAAACGGTGGTTGCAAGGATCAGTCGCATCCAAAACACCAAATCAACCGAAATCGGGGTATCATTTACCGGCCCGGAGAGCGAGATTGCAAAGATTTCGAATTTCTGTGATTTTTGCATGTACTTCGACCTGGAAGAATCCTCCACGCAAATTTGAAGATCGAGCACATTTTTGCCACTGTAAAGGTCTGAAGGCCAATCCTAAAAAATAGTGAAAAACCGGCCACCCTTCAAAATGGAAACGGGTAAATCAAAACAGTTTAAGTTAACAGCATTGGATCAGGCCCTGGTGTTGAGGAAATTTCTCAAACTGTATTGCGCATGGTTTATCTGCAGTTTCTTGCGGATATTTTTCCGGTGAGTACGGACCGTGGTCTCAGCGATATGCAACTGCCTTGCTATTTCTTCAGTCGTTATGCCATTTTTGACAAGATACGCAATCTTCAGTTCGGTTACTGAAAGGGTCATGGCAACGCGGGAGTCCATGGGGGACCCGGAAGTCAAGTCTTCAATCTGCCTAGTCAGCATATCAAGTTGTTCCCAATACTTGTGAAGGGCCTCATCGCTTCTAAGCTTCGTGACCACGGGTAATGTAAAACTTCTTAGTTTCAGGGCGATTCGCGTCTCGATGTCCTCTCTTTCGCGCTCGGTATTTTGAGCAAAAACCGACAGGGCCCTATTGGTGTCGAGAAGTTGGGTGTTCAAGTTTTCAAGCCGCTGCTGATGAGCGAGCAATTCCGAGCGGCTCTGTTTGAGGTCGTCTATCAGCCTTTTTGATCCCCTCTCATTTGCGAGGGCCGTTAAGGCCCGCAAGATCGAATAGTAGAGCAGCTCATTTTGAAAGGGCTTTTCCAGCAAGTCGAAAGCGCCGAGTTTCAGCGCCCGGATAGCAGTATCCTTGTCGGCAAACCCCGTAATGACTATGATTTTTAGATCGGCCGAGGAATCGGCAGCGATCTGAGGGATCAGGTCCAATCCGCAAACACCGGATATAAAAACGTCGAGCAGGACGATATCACACCCGTTGTCCCCGATATGTTTAAGGGCGGCTTCGGGCTCGGCAAAGAATTCCGCGCACAGCCCCCAGTTTCTAATTACCTCACTGAGAGTCTCGCAGACGAGCAGATCGTCGTCCACTATGGTTATCCTGGAATTTTTAAAAGCTTCCATCGCTTCACATCTCTTGTTGGTCTTCTGAGACGCCTTTCCTCCTTTGTGACCTGCTCAATCTCATCGTTGAGCTGCTCTTTGGTCATCACCGGCCTGTCTGCTTCGCATTCAAGTCAGATTTTGCAGCATTTATGGTTTTCGGTAATGTGGAGGGAGGGTTATACGAATGCTCTTAAATGTTAAGTTTCCTCATGATGAGTTATAGTAATTCTTCAGCAGAGCCCAGAGCATTCCGATCTTGTAGCCCGGCATGTTGCGTTCAATCCTGGTTCTGAACGGACCAAGACTGTCTACGCGACGTTTTCCATTCTTCTTTCTAAATCCGAGGAACTTCCGATGTATCTCTCGTCACCTTTTGCTGAAATATTGCATAAGCCGGCTAGAAAAAACCCAACTATGACACCTATAGAAAGCCATGCCAGGAACCACATCGGTCACCCCCTTCTCCCGCTTACCAGAGATAGTCATTTTCTTTCATCCACGAGCGAATTCCCCAGCCTGCAAGGGGAGTTACAAATAACATGCCAGTGACATGCAACTGCAGGAAACGGATGTTCGATCCAGCTCCGCAAGGGCTTGTGGAGTGAGTTTCCTGGATCTGGCTGAATGGACTTTCCGATTCTGAAAATATCGGAGATACATGACTCTAGCGTTCACATCTGACTACAGTGATGTAGGCCATAGCATACAGACGGTGAATCGGGCAAGGGTTGAAAGCCCGGAATGAAGGGCTTTGAGCAGGATCTGCAGGCTGACGCCCTTTTGCGCTTCACACCATGTTGCTGCGCGTAGCAATCCGATACCGGTAAATGGTTCAGCACCTGCAGACATGTTGGTCAGAAATTGAATGCAATTGCCTTTTCTGCTTATCGGGAAATGCGGCGATATCATGTGACTGACAACATCAAAAAGTCAATCAGTCTTCACCAGGCGCAAGCCCAGGCCGCTGCCCCCCAGGCGGCCTCCCAGGCCGCGGGAGGCGGGGTCCCAGTGGCCCCGGAAGGTGCAACGCGCCCATGTCGCGTCGCGGGACCAAGAACCTCCCCGTAAGACCCTTAACGATCCGCCGCTGGTAGATACGGGGTTATTGCGCTGATGTTTCCCATAAGCATCGTCATCATATACGTCCTCACACCATTGCCATACGTTTCCGCTCATATCATATATCCCGAGGCCATTCGGGGCCTTGGTTCCAACGGGGTGAGTCGACTTTCCGCTATTTGCGCCATACCACGCTACAGCATCTATATCGTTGCCTCCAGCATACTTCTCCGCTTTCCCACCGCTCCGTGCCGCATACTCCCATTCAGCCTCAGTGGGCAGGCGGAACGTGTATCCGTTCTTGCCATTCAGTTTCCGGATAAACTCCTTGGCATCATCCCAAGTTACCGTCTCGACAGGATAGTTGTCCCCTTTTTTGAAGCCGGAAGGATTACTCCCCATAACTTTCTGCCACTGGCCTTGGGTTACGGTGTATTTCCCAATCCAAAAACCACTCACCGTCACTTCATGCTCAGGTGACTCATTGGGTGGGCAATCGCCTGACCCGCACCCCATCTGATATGTCCCTCCCTCCACCCATACGAATTCCATCCCCGTGGCTGGATCTTTCCACTCCCGCTGCGTTGAGCTAGTGGTGACTGATGGCGGTTTGACCTGGGTCTCCAGGCCGGGCCTTGTGGGCGGCGCCACTGCCACCCTTGCCAACGTATAATTCATTGTCTCCTCTTTCCCCGCCTCCATTTGCACAGTGTCTTCCACCATCTCATATCCGTCATGAACAACTTTCAACCCCACGCTGCCGGGCGAAAGCCCGCTGATAGTCAGGGGCGTAACCCCCTTCTGATCACCATTCACATATACCTTAGCTCCCTCAGGAGTTGATTTTACCTTGATTGAGCCGGTTCTTGGCGTTTCAGGCTTCGGCGGCACTGAGGCCGAAGCGGGCCCACCCGCCGTTTGGATCGTTCCCTCTACCTCGATGGTCACTTTGAAAGAGAATTTTTCAGTCAGACTATCCATTTTCCACGGAACCTGGACGCCTCCCGTCTTGATCTGAACGTCCTTTCCCACTTCCCTGAATACGTCCTCGACGTCGAGCCCCGGCTCTTTAATGATGCGGGCAAGTGATTCGGTGTAGGGACTGTTCTTTCCAGCGCCATCGGCTGCGGTCTTCCCGGGACCGGTTGCATAGGCAACCAGGGTCCCGCTCGGCGCATCCATAACCGCCAGACCCGACCCCGTACCACGCAATCCCTTATCTCCGAAGGGGTTGTTGCGGCAGGCATCAAGAACTATGATATTGACCTTCGTCCCCGAAGCGTTCATATCGTCCAACACGTTGTCAACATTGACCAACTCATACTTTACGTCCGTCTTCGAGACTACATTGGCGGACGTTGGTATAAGATAATTCCTGCCGTCTACCTGGACCCCATGCCCGGAGTAGTAAAGGAAAGCAACTCTTTTGCCCCTTATGGTCTCCCCGAATTTGCGGATAACATTGTCAAGCCCGACTTTGTCCAGATTAGTCTGAGCCTTGCCCCCCACCAGTTCGAACCCCAGGCTTTTGAGCGCATCCGCCATAATAACAGCATCATTGATCGTATTCGAAAGTGGAGTTGCATTTTTATAAGCGGCATTGCCAATTACCAGCGCCACGCGGTCCCCTGTTGCAACAGAGGTTTGGCCATTTCGCCGTATTAATCCCCGGTCATCCGCCGTGGAGCAGGGCGCAAATAGCAGCCCCATGCATATTGACGCCAGAACCGAGATACTCAGCAACCTTCCGGCCATGATTCCTCCCCTCGCATGCTTGTTTTCGAGCATAGATATGACGGTATTCAAGAGTTTAGCAGGTTACAGATAAGATACAATCGGGAGGATTGGCATGTCAAAGGGATAATAGCCGGTGGAAATCTATGCAGAAATGCTCGATATTTTGCCTTTCAACAGCGTGCTGAAACGTTCACATGATCGTAGGTACCCCGAAATGATGAAAAGAGCTTTTGGCTACATGCGTCTTCTCGAGTATTATCTAAAGATGTCGATTAAGATAGAGTACGCCGACTGTTTTGTAGCCTTAATTGGAGGCCACTGTTGGCGGAGGCTTCAGCCAACCGGCCGCCAGCCGCTTTGTCTGGAGATATTTACCCGGCGCACCGTTTCTCTGGTCCGATTCGGGCGCAAGCCGCCTCCGGCAGGGAATCCAAAAGGAGCGAAAATGGCGAAAACTTTATACACTATCCGGGCGCTTTGCATCATGGCTGCGCTCCTGGGAGTAGGTGCTGTGGCCGTTTTTTCCCAACCTGGCATGCTTAGCGCCAGGATTGGTATACTAATTGATTCCGGGGAGCAATTAATTCGCGCCAGGGGGCAGGAGAGGATCAAACCCGGGGACCGGCTTCGTATCTATGTTCAACCTGAAGAGGCCTGCCATGTTTATATAGTCCATACCGACCACAAAACCGTGACTCTATTGGGAACGTATGAAGAGATGAGCCCGGGTGCTCAACTGGTGCTGCCCGGGCTGCTGGAATTTTATGAAGTGGACGGAGAGAGCCCAACTGAGGCCTTTACTATTATTTGCAGCACCGTCAAACTCAACGATATTTCGGCCCTGTTCAACTCTAAAGTGACATACAAGAGCTGGGCCCCTATGGAAGAGAAGCTCCTCAAACAGGGAAAGATCGATCTCAGCGAGAAACCGGATAAGCCTTCTCCTATCGCCGGAAATGTGCGGGCGCTTACCGGTAGCAATAAGGATGATCCTTTTATCCTTGGACTCCCAATTTATAGTGGGAATAACATTCTTGTGAAGCGGTATGAGTTTAACATTAAAAAGTAAGCGGCTGCTGAGAATCATCGCTGTGACGGCCACAGTCCTGATCATGACTGTATCTTCTGTCATTTTGGGCTTCAGCGTCGTTTGGAACCAGTATGATTTCAAGATACTGGATCTCTTCTACCGCCAAGCGGTAAAGCACGGTCACGGACCGAAGCAATCCCCGCTGGTGGCTATCGTCACAATATCGGACACGGCTTATGATCATTTTGGGAATAGTACGCTAGACCGAAGGTTTGTTGCCGAAGTAAACGAAGCCCTGTCCCGGCTGGATGTGGCTGGCTGCGCCTATGACCTCATTTTCGCTCGCTCTGCCGATGCCGATTCCGACTTGAAGCTTGCCGAGTCAATCGAAAAACTTGGTTCGATCTGCCTGCCGATTGGCCTGACATATGCCGAAACGCCCTCGCCATTTCGATGGGAGAGGAGAAAATCATTCGAGGAATTCCGCTCCAAATCTCTCAGAAAACCAATAGAACAAGGCCGGTCAATGCCTTACTATGGCACAAAGGCCCTTATGCAAGCGGATCGGTTTTCCGAAGTTGCCCACAGCTTCGGCCATATTAGCGGGTTCAGCGATCCTGACGGAGTTAACCGGCATGCAATCATGTTGCTGAAGGTTGATGAGGATTACTTCCCGACCCTTAGCCTCGCTGTGTTCTTGAATTATATAAAAGTTCCTTTCGAAAAAGTTGTAGTGGAATGGGGCCGCAGGATAATCATCCCGGCCGGCGAAGAGGGTGGCTTGGAGCAGGATGTTGTCATCCCCATAGATGACCGTGGGCGTACATTCATTCCTTTCCCCCAGATTTGGAAAAACTCGTTCGTGAAAATGGAATCCGAGACCCTCCTGCAATACGTAGAGTCTGAAAACCTCCTGGGCAATCTTATCGAGATGTTTGAAGGCAAGCTGGTATTGATCGGCGACATTTCGACCGGGGTCTCCGACCTCGGCCAAACCCCGCTTGCGAGTAATGAGCCGCTCATTCTTGTCCATGCATCTCTGCTAAATGGAATGCTCACCAACTGTTTTTATGATAAATGGACTTCCAGGCGCGTGCTGGTGCTCATATGGCTGGCTGGCTCCGTACTTGGGCTTGCCGCATGCCTGAGATCTTCCTGGACACTCTATGGGAGCGGCATTGCCATTTCGGCAGGAGTCGTCGGGCTCACCTGGCTCGAGTTCATTCATTTTCACCTGATCCCAATTGTTACGGTGGGGGGCAGTATTCTCGTTTTTTTCTTTGGATTGGTGGCCGCAGTCGAACTGGCGGTTGGAAAAGAGCGCTCTTTCATCAGGAACGCTTTCTACAGATATGTTCCGGAGAAGGTGGTTGACACTCTTATTTCCAATCCCCACATGCTCAAATTGGGCGGCGAGGAAAGAATAATTACCGTGCTTTTCTGCGATCTCGCAGATTTTACTACGATCTCGGAAAACCTGCCCCCGGCCCGGTTGGTGCATCTATTGAACCAGTACCTGACGGAGATGACCGCAATCATTTTGGCTCACGGAGGAATCATAGATAAGTTCGAAGGCGATGCCGTCATGGCGGAGTTCGGTGCGCCGCTCCCCATGCCGGACCATGCTGAAAGGGCGGTGAGAGCTGGCCTTGAGATGCAGAAACGACTTCAGGAACTGCGCCCGGCCTGGCGAAAAGACGACCTCCCGGAACTCCATTGTCGAGTGGGGATCAACACCGGTCCGATGATTATTGGCAATATGGGCTCGGACCAGGTCTTTGACTACACGGTAATAGGCGATGCCGTAAATCTCGCATCCCGGCTCGAAGGTGCAAATAAGAAGTATAATACGTGTTTGATGATTTCAGAGTATACGCAGCAGGCCCTGCCGCCGGACATCTTCCGGACCCGGCTACTGGACGTGATTAAAGTTAAGGGCAAATCTAAGCCGGTCAGAGTCTTTGAGGTTTACGGGGAGGTATGCTTTCCACTAACCGCAGACGGCCGGATCTACTATGTCACATACCAGGAAGCCATGGAACTCTATCTTGCAAGACGTTTTGACAGGGCCGAAGAAAAATTTCGGGCAGTGTTGAGCATCAGGCCTGAAGATCCTGCCTCTGCAGAAATGCTCAGTCGCATCAGAAATCTTCAGGGACAAGACTTGCCGCCAGAGTGGGATGGATCAATCTCTTTAGCCGGTAAGTAACCAATATAAAAAATAACGGTGGATAGAAACTGCAGTTTCGCGGGATTGGAAAATCCATCATCACAAACGATCTCGATGGTTTAATTTTTGGAGGACCTCTATGACCCCAAGGGAAAATACATCCAACGCTGTTTCGGCCCTTCAAAGCGCGGCAGAACGGATCCGGCGTATTGAAGACGAAGCCCGGGAAGCTCTTTTTACAAGAGATGATCCTGAGGCACACCGGCAAAAACTTCAGGAAAAAACGATGCTTTTGATGGAACTCCCTGAGTTGGTCCGTCCGTTTTGCGACGGGATGGCGAAAGATGTCAGGGCCGAGTTCGACACGGGACTTAACTCTTTTGCGATGAGAGCGGCCCAGGCATTGGAGCTTTCAAGCATCTTCTACATGTCAGCCCTTCTGTACCCGGAAGATTACAGGGAAGGAGATCGGAACGATCTGGAATTGTTCATAGATCGACTCCGGAGCAAGTATCTGTCCTGATATTGACAGAGTTTGCGCGCGGGGCGGACTTCCCGCCGCCGGCACAGAATCGAACCCCTAAAGGAAGGGTTGCTCCTTCATCTATCGGTTCGGCCCCTGGTCTTCGAGGTTACAGATTCGACGCCCTGCGAGCTGTACCTGATTCGATGGAAAATCGTTTAGCAACAGATCCGAAACTGGATGCTGAAAAAACACTTCAGCCGGTGAATGATCCTTCCGATAACAACCTAGTACCATGTAACATTTACAATTTCGGATAAAGATGCTTCAGCTTTATGCGTGCATCGGTAGTAGAAAATCGCCATTGGATCTTGGATCGCCGATTGTTCCTGTCGTTTTCCCATGCGGTGA
>JBKQTS010000206.1:0-22739 GCA_052143075.1 Syntrophobacteraceae bacterium
TTTCCCATGATCTGCCTCCTTGGTTGTGGCGCTGGTTTGGGTTTGTTTCCGTTTCCAGATTAACCCACGTTTGCAAGGGGCAGATCATTTTTCTTATCCGTCATCCATTATGGCTACGGCTCTTTTCGTGGTTTCAGGGTGTCCCCAAGGGACGTGACTTACTGTCTCGGAAAACTCTTCCTCATTTACAGTAATAGAATGCGTGCGACAGCAGAAATACTCGTCGAGACCTTGCCTCGAAAGACGGCAGGTTTTCGATCGTGTTGTGGTAAAGTAGTGCAAGATTCATTCTCGCTGATCTAACTCATTTTGTCCAGTGTTCTCAAAGGATTTCAGCATCTTCGCCTTAACTTCTGAAACTTTCATATGACACAATCCTGTAACCTGACAGTTTCGTTTGACCCTTATTGAACTACGTCAAGAAAAATGAGATCCATTCAGTTGGCGCCGCGCCTTCCATGTCGGCGCTTGGAGGTCTCATGCACAAACATCTCACTCCTTGAGACTTCGCCAAGACAGGTTCACTGTGTCCGGCAGGCCGCTTTTCCTGTACAGCACGTGAGTCCTGTTGTAAAATTCGTTAATGTCGTAATACTGTTCAGGACTATAGACCGAAAATCCAGCCTGGTCCCATTCACCAAGGAGGTGCTACGTGGCAAAGCTTCAAGTCCCTTTTGATACAGCGGAAAAGATCGGAGTTTTGCTGGATGTGGAAATACAGGAGCAAAACCTGGTCGCATTCTTTGAACCGGAAGAGCCTTCCGCCCTGGCTGATGTGAACTCGGCCACCGCCTACGCGATCGAACATCCGCTGGGCAGCAAACCCCTCTCCGGGCTGATTAGAAAAGGAGATAAGGTCGCCATCATTACGGAAAACCAATTCCGGGCCGCTCCAGCCGACCTGATGCTTCCGCCGATCCTTGAAACCATTCGGAAAGCGGGAGCGACGCCCACCATCGCCATCGGCTGTGGTAAAGTGCCGCCACTCACTCCCGAGGAGATCGAACGCAAGCTGGGCAAAGGCATTGTGGACAGCGGCATCCCTGTAGTATGCAACGACGTAAGCAAGCCCGAGAATTATACCTATCTGGGCATAACGTCGCGGGGTGTGCCTTTGTTTGTGCTGAGCGCGGTTGCAGAAGCAGATGTCCGTATAAGTATATCTACCACTCAGGCAACTTTGTGGGGGTATGGCGGGTCCGGCATGGTGATTCCGGCCGTATCGGGAAACGAAACGATCGAGATGAACCATATGTTTTCCCTGCCTGAAGATTGCCGCCCCGGAAATAATGAGTGCCACATGCAGGAAGACAAGTATGAGGCAGCCTCTATGGTGGGCATTGATATGGGCGTCTTTGCAATCGTCAACAACCGTTTTGAAGTAACTTATGTCGGCGCAGGAGACTTTATTGACGCTCACCTGGCTTCGATAAGGGCTTACGAGCAAGTTTACCGTTTCGATGCGTCGCTGTTTGCCGGCGCTCCGGCCGACATTGTGATTACAGGATCGAGCGCCCCGACCAACCACCTTTTCTTTCACACCGGTTGGGCAGTGGTCAACTGCGATCCTATCTGCAAAGACGGTGGAACCATTATTCAGACAACCCCGTGCCCCGGTTACGGCGACTGGCCCGGCTTCGCCCTGATGGACCTGATGCAGGAATATATGCCCCCTTCAGCCGGCAACAGCGCTAAGGCGCTCAAGGCCTTCTATGCTAAGGATCGGGAACTCTGGGCCGGTTGCATTTGGTGGAAGATCTATGAAGTTATGACCCGCAAGAATGTGGCGATTGTCACCAACAAAGAGAACCTGGAGATGTGCCGGTCGGTTGGCCTCAATGCCACCGATTCGCTGCAGGAAGCTTTCGACGAGGCCCTCAAACGGCACGGGGCGTCAGCGAGGGTGGCTTTTGTGCCATACGGCCGCTACACCGTGCTGGATGTCTGATCTCCTGAATTTAATGGAGGATTTGCGTGGAATTCAATTCCAGAATTCAGTCGGTCGCTCGTGCGCTCACGATTGTCGACACCCTTGCCGCAGCGCGCGGCGAGTTGGCTTTGAATGAAATCGCCGTGCGGTTGTTGCTGCCTAAAAGCACGGTCCATGGTCTTATCTCGACTCTCAAAGATTTCGGCTACATCGAGCAAAGCGCTTTCACCGGCAAATACAGGCTCGGCATCCGCTTTTTTGAAGTAGGGCACATTGTCGCCCAGGGCTGGGAAGTTCGCACGGTCGCTGCTCCGTTTATTAACAAACTGCTTGAGGAGTTGGCCGAGACAGTCCATCTGGTCGTCCTCGACAAACTGGAAGTCCTGTACATTGACAAGCGCGAATCCCACCGGTCATTGCGAATCGCCTCGCAGGTAGGCATGCGTCTGCCTGCCCATTGCACCGGGGTCGGCAAGGTGCTCATGGCGCATCTTTCGCCCGAGGAAAGATGTAAACTCATTAATGAGAAAGGCCTCCCGAAATTTACCGAGAACACGCTGACCGATGTGAAGGTTCTCGAAGATGAGTTGAAAAAGATCAGGATGCAGGGTTTTGCAATCGATAATGAGGAAATAATGGAGAGTCTTCGGTGCGTGGCAGCTCCAATTAGAGATCAGACCGGGAATGTAATATCCGCAATAAGTCTTGCCGGCCCTGTGCCGCGCATGAAAGGCGAGCAGTTCGAAAGAGCCATAAAACGTGTCAGGGAAACCGCTGAAGAAATCTCAGCCTGCCTGGGATACCGCTCGAAGTCCCAAGCCCTCGACAATCAATTGGGACAACGATCCGGAACTTTACGCTGAGGGGCCTTCGCAGAACATTTTGTGTCTGTAAATACATTTTTTCTTGACGTTGGTTGTACCTGATAGTAGTTTACATCAGTTCGAAGATGTCGAACGTCGTACGACAATACGGAACGACACATGGACGTCAGGCCCTACCTTTTTGAACCGCTCAACGGGCAGCTTTTTGTTGCCAACCTCACCGCAGCCGAATCAGGCATCCTTGCCGGCACAACCTTCGCCCTCGACCGCGCATCGGAACTGGGCCTTTCAGTTCTGACCCATCTTCCCGACGGCTCGGACCTCCAGGCCGGGGTTTGCGTTTTGAGCCTGCGGGGGTCGGCTGAACAGATTGCTCGGGCAGAAGAAGAACTTCTTGGCTGTGTCGGAAAACCCTCCGGAGTGGCCACAGCTTCATGTCGCTTTGCCGCCCTGGCCGGCGGAAGGGCGCGGATTGTTTGTGGCGCCTGGAAAAAAGTGGCCCCTGAAATACGCAAGCAGCTCCGGGCGGCTATTGAGATCGGCGGGGCCTGTGTGAGGCTGGTAGATGAGCCCTTCGTATATCTGGATAAGAACTTCGTCCGGATGTTTGCGGGAATAACAGAAGTTGTCGGCAGAGCGCACTCGATGAAAGGACGCGTGGTCTCCGTGCAGATTCGCGGGGAGACCGGCCCTATTGCCGAAGAAGCGGTGCTGGCCTGCAGGGCCGGGGCGGGCGTGCTGATGGTTGATACCGGAAGTGTAAAAGACCTTCGCGAAGTGGTGGAAGAAGCCCGCCGTCAAGGTTTCAGACAGGGGGTGAAAATAGCTTTTGGAGGCAGCGTCACCGCGCAGAGGCTTGAAGAAGTGGTAGCCGCCGGTGCAGACATAATTGATATCGGGAGGGCAATCATCGACGCGCCGATTCTCGATTTCCGGTTGGACGTGCAACAAAGGGTTCAACGAACACCCGTTGAAGTGAAATGCCGGCTGTAACCTTCACTTGGCATACTTGCCAACTCTTTTGAATTATTAGGAAATAAACTCCGTGGAATGGAACCTTCTTGAAAAAACCACTTTCTGGGTCGAAGGGGCCGAACTGCAAGGCGCCAACCTCGACGATGCGGCTGCGGCTGCGGCTGAAGCGTTGGGCTTCGATCCCCGGGAGATAATGGTCGTCGACGTGCAGCCCGGCATCATTGCTTTTGATGTGCTTAAAAAGAATATACCTGCCGAATCGGTTGCAGGGAAAGCAGAGCAACTGCTCAGAGGTTTGGCCGGAGTGCCGGGGATTAGTCTTCACCCCGGCGCATCCGTTCACTCCGAAGGGGTCCTTGGGCTGATTGCACTAGATCGGCATGCTGCTCTGGAGGTTATTTCCCGGTCTGCCGAAATTAGCCAGGCCGTAGCCGATGCCGTTGCCAGGCGTGCCTGCGTCTTCTCATCCGGCTCAGAAGTGATTTCTGGAAAAATCGAGGATACAAACTCCCCATATCTTGTTCAAACGCTCACGCAAGCCGGATTCAGGGCGGAGTTTGGAGGAATTATCCAGGACAGTGTACCCGCTGCGGTATCCGCACTCGAGGCGGCTTTGATGCGGGGCATTGGTCTTATCGTTACAACCGGAGGTGTCGGTGCCGAGAGCAAGGACCACAGTGTGGAAGCGGTGCTGAAGCTCGATCCTAACGCCGCAACCCCCTGGATTCTAAAATTTACTCCCGACATGAAGCGTCATCACAAAGAGGGCGTGCGCATAGCCGTTGGCCGGGTGGGAATATGCAGGATAGTTTCGCTTCCAGGTCCTCACGCCGAAGTGCGCCTCGGCAGTCGCGCATTGATCGAGGGCCTCAAAGCCGGCCTGGGCGATGCGGCTTTGGCCGAATCCATAGCTTCCGTTATCAGGGAGCGCTGGCTAAACCATATGGGAACGGGAGGAAGTGTCCATGTACAATAGCAAGGCCATTGCAGAGCAGCTCTATCAGGCCGAAATGAGCGCATCCCCGGTTGATCCGCTAACGGCAATGCACCCCGGATTAACGGTTGAGCAGGCTTATGCGGTGCAACTCGAAGGGGTGGCTATTCGACTGGAGCGGGATTCCCGAAAGGTGGTAGGCAAAAAAATCGGTTTGACCTCAATCGCAATGCAGAAGCTGATCGGTGTAGATGAACCCGATTATGGACACCTGTTCGACCACATGCTGGTGCGTGAAGGAGAGCCGATTCCATGCAGCCGGCTCCTGCTGCCCAGGGTGGAAGGGGAGGTGGCGTTTGTACTCAATAAAAGGCTTCAAGGCCCGGGTGTGACCATCGCCGATGTATTGAGGGCGACTGAAGGGGTAATGGCTTCCATCGAGATTGTGGACAGCAGGGTGCGGGACTGGAAGATAAAGCTGGCCGATACCATTGCAGACAATGCGTCGAGCGCCAGGTTCGTGGTCGGGTCGCGGCTGATTTGCCCCGGAGAAGTCGATCTTCGGCTGTTGGGAATGGTTTTCGAGAAAAATGGCGAAGTAGTCAATACCGGCGCCGGTGCGGCGGTTATGGGGCATCCCGCCTCCTCGGTTGCCTGGCTTGCCAACAAGATCGGAGAATTCGGGATCGCCCTGGAGGAAGGCGAGATTATTCTGTCCGGCGCTCTAACGGCCGCCGTCGATGCCCGGGCGGGAGACTGCTTTCTAATGTCATTCCAAGGGCTTGGAACGGTAGGCGTCCGGTTCGTCTAAGAGCGAATTGAAAGAGGATGTAGAAAGAAATGGATAAGCTGAAAGCGGCAATTCTGGGGCCCGGAAACATCGGGAGCGACCTCATGTATAAGATCATGAGAAGCAGGCATCTGAAGATGGAAATGATGGCCGGCATCGTCGACTCACCCGGAATCCGGAGAGCAAAATCCCTGGGAATCCGTGCGACGACGGATGGAATCGGGCCGATTATCGATGATCCCGAAATTCGCATTGTATTCGATTCAACGGGTGCGAAGCCTCACATGATTCACGCGCCGCTTCTTGAAGCGGCCGGGAAAATAGCGGTAGATCTCACGCCGGCGGCAATAGGACCCTACGTCGTCCCGTCAGTCAATCTCAGTGAGCTCTCCGATGCGCCCAATCTCAATATGGTGACCTGCGGCGGGCAGGCGACCGTCCCGATTGTCCACGCTGTCAATCGAGTTGCCGGGGTCGTTTATGCGGAAATTGTCGCCGCCATTGCAAGCAAAAGCGCAGGTCCGGGGACCAGGCAAAACATAGACGAATTCACTCAGACCACCGCCAGGGCGCTTTGTGTAGTGGGCGGTGCGAAAAAGGGAAAGGCAATAATCGTGCTCAATCCTGCCGAACCTCCCCTGCTGATGACCGATACGGTTTACACGGAGGTGGAGAACCCGGACGAGACGGCAATCCGGGCTTCCGTCGAGGATATGGTCAGGACCGTTCAACGCTACGTGCCGGGCTATCGCCTCAGAATGCCTCCGACGGTAGATGATCACAGGGTGGTCACCATTGTCGAGGTGGAAGGCGAAGGGGACTTCCTGCCGAAATATTCGGGCAACCTGGACATAATGACTTCCGCTGCGGCCGCTGTGGGTGAAGCGCTCGCGGTGCGCATGCTGGGTGGGAGGTGATGTGGCAGCTTCAATCGCCATTTGGGTCCTTACCCCAACCGAAAGATTGGTCTGTCACAGGAGATATCTGATATGAACAGGTGTATTCGGGTGGTTGACTCTACCTTGAGGGACGGCAGTCATGCGGTCAGCCACCAATTCAGTGCGGAGCAGATCGCTGCCGTAGCCGAAGGACTGGACAAGGCAGGAGTTCCCTTCATCGAGGCCTCGCACGGCGATGGGCTTGGCGGATCATCAATCAATTACGGCAGGGCCAGGCTCACCGATGAGGAAATACTGCGTGCCGCTTCGAAAGTAATTCGAAGCGCGGCCCTCACTGTGCTGCTGCTTCCCGGAATCGGGACCCGCGAGGATCTTAAAATGGCCGCCGATTGCGGCGCCAGTGCGGTTAGAGTGGCTACGCACGTGACTGAAGCCGACATTGCCGAGCAGCATATCGGCCTTGGGAAAAAAATGGGCATGACCACGTTCGGTTTCCTGATGCTTGCCCACATGCGTCCACCCGAAGCGATCGCTCAGCAGGCAAAGCTGTTTGAATCGTATGGATGCGATGTAATTTACATTGCCGATTCCGCTGGAGCTATGCTTCCCTCCGACGTCAAACCCAGGATCGAAGCGCTTGTCGATGCCGTTTCGGTTCCGGTCGGTTTTCACGCCCATGCAAGCCTGGGTCTTGCCATTGCAAACAGCCTTACAGCGGCTGAAGCCGGCGCCAGCTACCTGGACGGCACCTGCCGCGGTCTGGGGGGAGGGGCCGGTAATGCTCAGACCGAGGTTATTGTCGGCGTTTTGCACAAGGCAGGCTTCGAGACCGGGATCGATTTTTACGGCATCATGGATGTTGCCGAAGACATAGTGGAGCCAATGATCCTCAGGCCCCAGGTTATTTGCAGCGCCTCGCTGATGCAGGGATATGCGGGCGTCTACTCGAGCTTTCTGCTGCATACCTATCGGGCCGCTGAAAAGTATCGCCTCAATCCGAGAGATATACTCGTGGAGCTTGGACGCAGGCAAATGGTAGGCGGTCAGGAAGATATGATTTTGGATGTTGCCTATGAAATGGCTCAAAGAAAGGAGGCTGCGCAAAATGAAGCTGGTAACGCTAATGCCTGTAATCGACTCTGAAAAGTGTAAGGGGTGCAAGACATGCGTGCGGGTCTGTCCGGTCCTTGCAATGAATATGGAAGAGAAACTGGCGGTCGCGGATCTTGATCGCTGCAGGGGTTGTGCGGACTGTGAGCAGCGGTGCCCCGAATATGCGATTTCGATGGTCGATCGCCCGGAGCCGGTAATGGCCAGGGTGGACCTGGAAGGGCTCAATTATGAAAAGATCACGGAACTCTGCCTT
This sequence comes from Syntrophobacteraceae bacterium, assembly GCA_052143075.1. Taxonomy (GTDB): domain Bacteria; phylum Desulfobacterota; class Syntrophobacteria; order Syntrophobacterales; family Syntrophobacteraceae; genus SbD1. The sequence goes on from JBKQTS010000206.1 coordinate 7,719, forward strand.
AAAGCGAGGTTCCACCCTGAACAGATCGTTTGCTACTGCACGGCCACACGCGCTGATGAAGTCGCGGGCGCCATTCTGCTGGGGGCTCAAACACCGGATGATATCTCCTTCATGACAGGTATTCGGACCGGGTGCAAAGTGGAATGCATTCAACCCATTCTGCGGCTGCTCGAAGCAGCGGGAATCCAGCCTGTGCCTGTCCCCGGTGGCTGGCAGTGGTATGGCCGGACAGTGACTGCCTGGGAAATCCCTGAACACGTGAAACAAAAATATGCGTCCCGCGGATTTTATTTCGACGAGGACATCGAACTTCTCAACCGCGTGGTGAGCGCACCGCTTCAAGGAAAGGAGTAGCGAGCTATGCGACCCCCGATTGCACCCATTGGACCCCGCCAATCCATGTATGGTATCCATCCATCTCTGGTAAAGACCAGAGTAAGCGAACTTCCGGGAATGACCTCCGTGACCCTGCGCGAGCTTTTTCCGGACCTGCCTCCCGTGATTTATCCGGGAGATGAGGGCATAGTCGCGGTCCGAAGGCGCACCGAAGAGGCGCTCAAAAGCGTGGACATGAGCCGGATAAAGCCCGAGCACTCAGTAAACATCTGCTCGTCTCATCACGGCTTCACCCTTCTTGGAGGCGATCCTTATGCAGAGATGCTCAAGACCATCCGCGATGTCATAGAGGAGCGTACCGGATGCAAGAATATACGCCTTCGCGCCGGGGTTGGCCTGCGATTTCGGGAAACAGAGGAGTACATCCGCCGCTACAAGCTCGACAAGTACTTTAATGGCAAGGCCAGGGGCGTCGCTCCGGTTGACGAGGGAGTTGAGATCGAGACCGAAATCGGAACCCTCTACGGAATAAAAAGAATTTACGACGCAGACTGGATCGTTCATGCCCACAACAGCGACGTGCGCGAGGTCCACTTTCACCGCATGGTGGACCGGGCTGTAAAGCCTTTCGGCATGTCATACGCCCGGATCGAGACCCGGTCCACCTACCACCAGAATCTCGGGCCGCGTGCCGCCAATTTCATTGCCCGGGCGATTTTCGATTCACCCTTCGTTCAGAACAAATTCGCCTTCTCCTGTTTTCTGACGGTGGCCCCTCACGGCATCCTCGGTGTCGATGCCGATAACGATTTGTATAGCCTCAATGAACGCATCACGGAAGTGGGGTGCCGCTACTACGGTAAAATGATGACCCTGTTCGGCGAAATAGACGAGTGTATTGTCGCCCTGGATTTTCCCTGCCCTGTCCCTTATGTATTCTCCGCCGGGGTTGTCTACGCCAACTTTGTGGGCGCCAACGCCGATTTGTTCGATCTCGAATCGCCCCTTTCCCCATACACCTGGTACACCGAGGCGTTCTACGGCAGAAAGGGCTTTCCCCTCCTGCCGGATATCCCAAGACTCAACCCGGCAATCAAAATGTGCGTTCACAGCTATGCCTGGACCGGCTACCCGAGTGCCTTTTTCAGCGAGCATATCCCGACCGTGGTTGTCGGGCAGGAGCAGGCCGACCTCTTCAACCGAGACCCGCAAAACCTCAATTATATGAAACATGTGGTCCTGTCGGAGTCGACCGAATCGGCCATGCACTTTGCGGGAAAGACTACAGGCACCGCAAAGGTGCTCATTTTCGACGGTGCGCCGGGCGGAATCAACTTGAGCCCGCCGCTTCGGGATTTGCTGCTTGCCAAAGCCCCTGAAGTAAATCGGCGCGTCGAGGAAGAGCTTATTCCCAAGTGGCTGAGGCAACGCGGTGTTTTAGCCAGACCTGTAGCCGCCTGATTCAGGGAACACGGCTTTCCTGAATTCAAACCCGGCAACCGCAAGGTTGTTTCATCAGGTGTGGCAGCAGCCGAAAAATCATATCGGCCGTCCCGGCGCTCGGCCCCCGAAAGAGCAAGGCGCGAGGAGCGATAATTTTCGCTTCCCGCTTCTTACTCTGATTTGGATGGGCGAAACGGGGCGGCTTCTAAACATTAAGGTGAAAGAAAATGACACCCCGATTTGCAGGTCGTATAGAACGGGCTCAGAGGGCCATGGCCGCGGCGGGACTCGACGTCCTGGTCGTGACTAACAGGGAAAACCTTATCTATTTTACCGGGGTTGCCCAGATCGAATGCCTGGCCATTCTAATACCGAAGCAGAACGAGGCATGTGCTATAGCTCTCTGGCTCGATGCCGATTATGTTCGCGAGCAGTCGGGACTTAAGACCCATGCCTATTTCTTTCCCCGCCAGACTATCGGTCCTGCGATTTGCGAAAAAATCCGCTCTTTCGGCTACAAAGACCCGCGAATAGGCTTCGAAAGATATTTCGTTGATTTTGCGGTTTACGACGCTTTGCGGTCGGCGTTTTGCGAGCGGAATTTCGTCGGGGCGGGAGATCTTTTTTACAGGCTGCGTTCCGTGAAGGAACCCGAAGAGTTGAACCTGATCAGGAACGCCTCTCAAGCGGTCTGCAAGGGCATGGATGCGGCGATGAAAGCTGTCCGCGCCGGGACAGCCGAACTCGACGTGCTTGCCGAAGCAGAATACGCAATGTTGCGGGCCGGCTCCGGAGGTTCGTCTTTCCGTCCCCAGGTGGTTTCGGGAGATCGAACCCTGCTTGCGCATCCTACCGCAAGCTCCAGGAAGATTCGGGAAGGCGAAGTGGTTGTAGTACACCTTGGGGCAACATTCGAGGGATACTGCTCAAAAATGGCGCGAACTGCCGCCGTGGGCGTTGTGCCCAAAGGGCAGGCAGATGTTCATGCTCTGCTACTGCGCGCCCTGGAGCGAGCGGAGGCGGCCTTGAGACCCGGGTTCACGTCGGGCGAAGTAGATGCGGCTGCCCGTGATGTGGTTGAACAAGCAGGGTTCGGGAAATCCTACCTCGAGTCGGTCGGCTACGGGGTCGGACTTCGCCAATCCGAATTCTATCCGATCATCGGGCGTGGCCGCACTGAAATCATAGAAATCGGCATGGTTATCGACCTGCTCCTTCCGACAATTTATCGCAAAGGCATCGGTGGCCCCAGAATTACGGATGTCATTCATGTGGGCGAAAGGCAGAACGAGCTTCTTACCGGCTATCCACGCGATTTGGTTAGAATATGATTTCCCCGCAATACTGCTTCGGGCGCCTTCAATCCCTACGGCGCCTTGTTCCGCATCTCTCATGGTGATGAGTCGTCGCCAAAAACTGTGCAAGCCGGTTAGCCCGGGGAAGTTGGAAAATATCGGTTGGAATCATTTTTACGTTAATTTTTTTCCAACACTTTCCGATTGGATTACAGGAATATATCAAAACCGGGAGGTCTATACAGATCCAAATAAACTTGGTTGAAGGAGGCTCCAATGGCGATAAACAGCATATCCGGAACTGTCTATACGTCATCATCAACGGTCTCACAGACGACCTGGACCACTCAACAATTGGCTCAACTGCAAAATTATGTGCAGCAGCACATGTCTGTGAATGAGATTGCTGATAAATTGAACCGTCCGGTTGCGGCTATAAGAGCCGAAGCGGCGGCATTAGGGTTGAATTTGAACTCGAAATAAGACCTTCCGGCGGTAGCGCCGCCTTCCACGGCGGCGCTAAAAGGTCATTCGATCCATCCCGCAGTTGTCTAACGGGGTTATGGCGAGGTAAGGGTATAGGTTACCTTAACGGTGCGCTTTTCTGTGTCGCAATTCCAAGTTTTCTCAAGGTACCAGTTAAACGTCTCGGAATAAGACGCCGAACATCCCTGGCCCTCAGCAGTGTGGGAGGCAGTCTCATTTCGAGCGTCCGGAGCGGCAAGAAACAAATTACCACTCGCGTCCTTTACCGTCGCCGTAGCAGCGGCCGCTGGATCGGCGTCCGTGCCGGTCATCCAATCGTCGCTTGCCACAACCGTGAGAATTGCCGGGGTCGTTCCGGTTCTGACTTTTGCAGTCGCGCCGGATTTTCTATTGGGATCGTTGGAATTGTCATTCAGAGTCAATTGCGAGGAGGGCGCGACTGTAAAAGTGATGGTCACGCGGGCGGTGCCGGTTGCGGCCTCGACAAAAGCCGGGCCTGTGTATCTAAGAATGAGAATGAAAATCGCCAGGATAGCGAGTTTGCACTTCATATCTTTCCACATCGAAGCACTCATGGGTTTGCCAATTCGGATTAAAGAACAAAAAGCCTTTCTATCAAGTGTCGACCATAAGATAGAGGAAGTTTGATCTAAGACAAGGGGGATTTTAAGGGGTGCGAATTGGGTAAAATGACTACGCTTTTATATATTTTCTAATGAAAATGCGCTGGGGTAGATAATAAGTAGTGGTGATTATTTCATAGGTATGATTATTTCGGTTGGGGAGGGGCAGGCAACGGCTATACAGAGGCGGCACGCTGTTATGACCCTTCAAAAATGACCTTCCGCTCCTTGATATGAATCGTGAACTGCAGGCCGTTCGTTTTGTCTCCCGACGTGAGATTGACCGTCAGGGTCTGAGGTTGCAGGATCTCACCGCGTTCCGGCAAAGTATCGGGCGCGAGGCTTAACTCGTATTGTTTGGGTATAATGCCGTCGAACGAAAAATTACCCTTTCTGTCAGTATAGGTGTTCAGACCCCCGGGTTTCAGCACCACTAAAACGTCTGGGACCCCTGTCGCGGCATCTGCTGTTTCCCCATCTTTCGGGGCCGCCAGGACCCGGCCGCGAATGGCTGCCCCAAGGACGAAGGGAAAGTCCACCCTGGCGCTCCCCCTGTTTTTGACGTCGACAGTGGTGGTCTCAGCCCCGACAAAGGTGTAGGCGGCGGGAATTCGCGCGGCGTCAAGAATGACGAAATGTCTGCCGGCGCCGACCGAAGGAAAGGAGTAGTGGCCCTCTTTATCCGTGACCACGGTGTTTCCGTCTTCCAGTTTGACTTTGACTCCTTCAACTCCCTTTTCGTCCCGGTCAAGGGCGCCGTTCAGGTTCTTATCTTCGAACACCCAGCCCTCGATGCTCCCTGTCCCCATCCATTCCTGCCCCGATTTCATGCCCGCGGCCGATGTCCTGTCCCCCCAGCCAAAGGTTTTGGTGAGGCGGATGCTGACCTGATTGTTGCTGAAGTCGTTGATGAAGTCTCCGACCCCGGCTTTGCCCGATTGCATCTCGCCGAAAGCTTTCAGCGAAAAACCGTGGGGCAGGTCCCAGTCGATGCCAAGTTGTCCGCCATAGCGCGCACCGTTTGGCCGGTAGTCCAATTCGCCATAAACAAAGAGGTTTTTGGAGAATGCGTAACTTCCGCCGGTTTTGAGATAGAGCCCGTCGGAGCCCTCTCCCTTGCTCGCCGGGGAGAATTCGTCGTATTCCACTTCCGCATATGCGGTAATGTCCTTGCGTGTTGCCCTGATACCCGCCAGTGGAGCGTTCTTCGTGTAACTGTCCCCCGTGTTGACCAAGTCATTGTATTGAAAATACTCATATCGCAGGTAGGCGTCCAGGAACCCAAACGGCTTGCTCAACTCCGCGTAGTCACCCTGGGTCTGTCCGTGCACCGCGACGGGGAAGTCTCCCCTGGTGGCCATATCGCCCGAATAATAGCGCCAGTAAAAACTCGGCCAGGGAGGACGGTATAAACGCAGGCCAAAGGAGCGTGTGTCGCTTTCATTGACACTTTGCGTAGGGTCCACCAGCACGTAGTTTTGGGCCGAATCGAAGCTGCCGGAAATCCCCAGAAAAGGCCATGGGTTATAATCGCCTGCCGCAAAAAAGCCTTTAACATTCTGGTCTGTCTGGTAGATGGGGCCGAACAGGTGAAAGTCTGGGCCTTCGTAGCGGTAGTTGCCCTCCAGGTTCAGACGGTCGCTCTTCCATATTGCGCCTCCGCGGTATGCAATATCTTCTTCATGCTTGTAGGACGCGTCCTCTGAGAAACTCTGCATGAACTCCCCGAGAAAATAAAGCTGCGACCAGGTCCGCACCTCGCCGGCCGCCCGATAAACATCGTTGGACCTGGCCACAATGTTTCCCTTGTAATCTTTCTCGTTTTCGGTCTGAAAGAAATCCCCCTCCAGGGTGAGTCTTTCCCACGGCTTAGTGCGGGCAGCCACGCCGTATACATCTTCGCCGTTTTCCTGAAAGGTTTGGCCCAGCATCCCTTTGGAGACGGTCGTTCCCCCTCCCAGTACTTCCATTTGCAAATAGGGATTGCCAACCCCGAGGCTTAATCCTCGAAAATGAAAGGCAGGGTAAATTGAGTTAGAGAAGTTTTCGGGAAGTTTACTCATCGCGAAGTCCTGGTCCCCCGCCGAAGCCTGCAGGACATAGGCGCCCCAATGAAAGTCCTTGAAGGTCAGCCGTTCGTACGACTGCTCTCCCTTAGTGAGAGACCCCGCGCCATCGTGCTGTTCAAAGTCGGACCAAGCAAAGCGTCCTTCCAGCACTCCATAGTTCGTAATATTTTGATGGAAATTCGCATACCCCACAAGGTCGGAAAGGAAGAACTGCTCTCCCGAGGTGCGGAACCGCTCGGCGTCATAGATCACCCCGGTCTCGGCTCCGCCCTGGTCGAGGGCCATGGCGGCCTCAGGCCTGGCAAAGAGGAGTTGAATAGTAAAAAAAAAGGTGATGACCCCGAACCGGTATTTCATGGGTATCCTGAAAACAGGGAAACCGGCGGGGGACTTCACCAACTGGAAAATAGACGCTTAACTATCGGCCGACTGAGAAGGAATTTTGCCGGCCGAGGAAATCATCTTTCCCTACATCGAGGACCGCTTCAGCCAGATAGCTCCCTTTGGGTAAAGCCAGGTCCTCTTTCTTGAATTCCAGTTCGCGGGTGGCCCCCGGCAGCACCGGAATATCCGGCACCTCCACCCTGCTCACTTCTTCCCCCTTTGAGTTCTTGATGGTGATAAAGCTCTTCTTTATTCGAAAATGAACGTCACCCTGGTTGGCGAGCGTCAGTTTGAACGATATTTTTTTATTTGCGGCCGTGACCAGGAAATCCTGAAACTGGGCCCTGATCTCCGGGCTGCCTACGGTTTCGTAAAGCGTGACGATTAGGCGCCCATTGAGAGACAACCTCTTTTTAGTATCCCCTTCCTCTTCCCGAGGTATTCCCTCCATTGCGATGGCGGCGCGGTAGCCCCCTTCTTTAGCCTCGGGGGGTACGGTCAATGAATAGCGGACCTGACGAGTCTGGCCCGGGTCCAGCCGAAAGTCCGTGGGGTTGAGCTGAAGCCAGTTGGCGCATGAACCGGGATCGCCGCCGGCCGGGGAGAAACTCACATTTCCCTTCCGGTCCAGCGTCCAATCGAGCACGCTGACAGATATCCTGGTAGGTTCCTGCCCTTGATTGATAACCTCTATGACATTGGTCTCGGTCGTTCCAGCCTTTACCTGATGATCCACGCGTATAGGGCTGACCATAAGGCTCATTTGCGCCCTGGCCGGGATTACTCCCAGCAAAAAAATGGCAAACAATATCAACGGAACTGCATAATTTGTCTTTTTCATGGCGAACTCAAATCGAAGAGAAATTTTTGGTTAAATTGGCCTGCGGCCAAGTCCCAGTCGTTCCTTAGCAAGAACCGTACCACCCCCACCTTGGTCCCTTGTCCCCTGCCCAGCAGTTGAGGATGTTTGTCGCTTAGCGTACCATCGACAAAAATGTGTCCGGGACTTCCCTTCCAGGTCACCCTGGAAGCCGGGATTTTAGACCCTTTCGGGGATTGAAGCGGGCCGAGCGCCTGTACCGTGAGGCGCCACGGGGTGCGCCCCGGGGCGATCACCCGTATGGTGACCTCGCGGACGGCTGTCGATGGAGGACTTTCCATGTGGAAGCTGATCTTATTGGGTGTTACGAAGAGTTGAACTCCCGGCGGACCGGCGGCGTTGAGGCCGGCTGGTCCCGGGATCGCTCCCAGGACCAGTGCCGAGGTAAGTGCAATAGTTGTGACTACCTTCTGCCATTCCATTTCGAACGATCATGGCGCGGTAAGGGTATAGGTGACCGTACCCGTATAAGTGTCAGTGTTATAGGTGTAATTGTTCAGCATAGAATAAGTGAACGTATCGTTAAAAGCTCCCGATTGGGTTGCGGACCCCACTGCAGCAGGAGTCGCGGATGACCCGACCAAGGCTATCGGAGTAGTGGCGCAGTTGGCAAAGATTGGATTAGCCCCGGTGCACGCAAAGGTGATGTTACCCCAGGGAATTTTATTTGTAGGAGTAACGCCTTTTAAACCAGTGGCGTCAGTGGTTCCCTGGGCTGTGAGTGTAGCAGTGCCCGAGGTTCTGAAATTGGCTACCACAGGTACGGTAACATTGGCTGCGATGTTGGGAACCGTCGCAGGGTCCGCATTGGGAAAAGAGATAGCGGTAGTGGCGCCACCACCTACAGTTAACACTGCGTAGGAGTTGACAGTAGCGGTCATGGTCACAGTGGCGGAGGCTTGAGCCTGAACATAGGCTGGACCAACGAATATCAGACCTAGCATCAGAATTGCCAGGATACCTATTTTGCTTTTCATTTCATTCCCTCCTTGGAGAATTTTTTTTAGTTTAGGTCTCAATTTCCAAAATTTTGCAAAGTGAATCAACATAAGGTAATGTTCGCGAGATCTGCCCTCCTTTCATTGCCTGTCAATGGGTATCGTCCTCCCGGTCCTGTGTCATGGGGCCGTGAGGGTATAGGTTATGATCTGAGAATAAGTGCCCGTTGCATACGACCAACTGTTGGCCAGGAAAAAGGAGAACGTGCCGGAGTATGAGTTCGAACTCATCCAGCTTCCTGCAAGCACCGGCGTGTCTTTGCTCATAGTTCCCGCGATTAGACCGCTGTTGTTATCGGCGGTCCAGCTTACCGCAGTGATCGGGATCTTGTTGCCGCCTGAAACCAGGTCTCCGCCGGCAAGTGCTGTCAATGTGACCGTACTCTGGTCCTCGATTTGGACGCTGGCGGTTACCGGCACCAGGCCCTGGGTTGCCGCAACGCTCGGCACGAGATCGGGATTTGCACTCGGAAAAGTGATGGAAGCCGTATTGATGGTCAGCGTGGCGGAACAGGTGCTCTCGGCGTTGACATCGGTTATGACAATGCTGGTGGCCGCATTGAGCGAAAGAGGCAGCGAGAGCCATATCAGAGCCATCGCAACCATGAATAAGGCCGCACGAAGCGCTTTTCTCTCCGAAATGTTTAACAGAATTCTTTTTTTCGCATTGCCCGGCATAATCAAAACAGCATCTCCTGCAGGAGGGTGCCTTCCCGTCCACAGATTTTTGATAGGCGAAAAATAAAGCCACCTGGATACAACTTGCTAAATCGGGGCTTTGAAGAATTTTCTTTACGGTTTTGTGACGAAAAAGAGAATTATTCTGAAAAAAATTGTGAATTGTTCACAAATGGCAGGAACACACACGAAATTATTGCTTACTATTTGAATATCCTCCTGAAAGTCAGCGTCAAAAAAAACTCGAAATCCAACTCATTTTTTTTGGTTTGCAGGAAGGAAAATATACAGAAAGATAATCAACCACTTAGATAGAAGGCGGGCAGGGCGGCAGAGAATGGCTCTACCGTCAAATATTTGTTGGTGGTTTTGCAGACCGCGTAAAAACAATCCAAGCCTGTTCCATTCGTTTTTATCGGCTCAACCTTGAACGATCGAAAATTCGTCCTTTTTTGCACAATCTGTCGGTTTTCCCGAGACGGACAAAGACTTCGTATTCCCTCTTTCCATCCTGCCGCAAGCCACTGAAATGCCAATATGTTTTTATTTATCAGGCATTTGTGAAAGAAAAAAGTTGACTCTTTCCCGGTTGCGGCATATTTGACAGAAGATGCACATTGTGCACATGTGCAAGTTTGGTGGACGGAGGATCGAAGATCGGAAATCTCACCGGGACAATTCAAGACCTTTTTACCAAACCTGTTCTTATATTTGGCTGCGGAAATATTCTCATCGGGGACGACGGCTTTGGTCCTGCTGTAATCGACCATCTGTCGGCAAATTTCGATCTGCCGCCTGATGTGGCGGCATTCGATGTTGGCGCCGGTATCCGTGGGATTCTCTTCGACCTCATGCTCATGCCCCACAGGCCCAAAGTTATCTTCATCGTGGACGCGGCTTTCGACTCTGGAAAGCGGCCCGGCGAGATATTCGAAATAGAGATCGCGCAGATCGCGCCAGAAAAGGTGAACGATTTCTCGCTGCACATGTTTCCTTCGATCAACCTGCTGAATGATCTTCAGAACGGGGCAGGGGTAAAAATACGGGTATTGGCCGTTCAGGCGGAGAGAATGCCGGACAAAATCGGGCAGGGTCTCTCGAATTCGGTGAAAGCGGCTGTTCCGGGAGCCTGCGAATGGCTGCTTCGCCAGATGTCTGTTTTAGAGGGGTTGTCGTGATAGTTATCCGAATTGGCCAACTGGCCGATCAGCTCGGAGTGCACAGGAACACGATCCGTAACTGGATAATGAGTGGGAGGCTTCCGGCGCGTTGCATGTCCGGAAAACGCTACATGGTCTCCGAGGCCGATTTTGCCAGGATTTGCCGGGAATTCGGGATCGATCGCTCGGGCTTGAAGCTCAAGTATGTTCGCGGCGCGCCGCTAATGAGCCGGGAAATGGGGTTGCACGAACTAAACGTGCGACGGCTTGGAAATCCATCGGGAAAGCTGTTCGATGAGCCTTCCCGGGGAAGCGCCTGCATGACCTGCGGCAGTTGCGCAGGCGCATGTCCTATATCGGGTATTGACGGCATGGATCCCCGCAAGATGGTGCGCCTGGCCGTGCTCGGTCTTGAGGAGGACATCCTTGATTCGCAGTGGCCCTGGAAGTGCACAATGTGCGGCAAATGTGAAAGGGCATGCCCGCAGAATATCGAGATAGTCGCCCTGGTTCATCGGATCAGGAGTCTTCGCGACAGGTCAAAGGTCCCCGGCCCACTGCACAAGGGCGTTCTTATGTGCCTGTCCAGTGGAAACAACCTGGGCATTCCCGCGGGAGATTTCGTCGCCATTGTCGAGGAGCTGTCGGCGGAAATGGCCGAGGAGGGTTATCCCGGTTTTACATCCCCTATAGACAGAAAGGGGGCGAACCTGCTCGTGACGGTTAATTCCAAGGAACCCTTCGCAGAGCCTGATGATATGAAATATTGGTGGAAGATTTTTTACGCTGCAGGTGAATCCTGGACAATTCCATCGCAAAACTGGGAGGGGGTAAACTGGGCGCATTTTACGGGCGATGATGATTCACTTAAAGAAATTGTCGGCCATATAGTCCGGAACATGGTCGCACTGGAGTGTAAAACGCTTCTGCTGCCCGACTGAGGACACGCTTACTATGCCACCCGGTACGGGTTGGAGCGCTGGTTTAAGGAAGACAGGAAAAACTTCAGGGTGACGACAATTTTCGACCTTCTGATGAGTTATCTCAACGAGGGACGCATTCAGGTCGATCCTTCGCGCCACCGGAAGCTTACCACTTATACCGATCCGTGCCACTACGGGCGCAAGTCCCTCAAGACGTTCGGCCACGGCTATTTCGAAGAGGCTCGTACGATTATAAAAAAATGCGCCCCGCGTTTTGTGGATATCTACCCGACAGAGGCGGAAAACTACTGCTGCGGGGCGGGGGGTGGTAGCTGGGCGATGCCCTTCAAAGAGGAACGGGTTTTTCATGGCCGTTTCAAGTCGCGGCAGATCGAAGCTTCCGGGGCGGGGCTGGTAATTACCGCCTGTCATAATTGCCGTGACCAGATAATGAAAAGCCTTTGCAGGGAGTACGATCTCAAGGTTGGCGTGAAATACATCTGGGAACTGGTGGCTGATTCTCTTGTGCTGCCGGGGAACCGGGGAAGCGTCCCGTCCGACGGGACTGCTCGGGAGTCCTGATGGCTGATTTCGAAGAGACAATAGGCAGTGTAATGGTCGTAGGAGGTGGTATCGCCGGGATTCAGGCCGCCCTGGACCTGGCAAACAGCGGATACTACGTCTATCTGATCGAACGGACCGGCGCAATAGGCGGCGCTATGGCCCAGGTGGACAAAACCTTTCCGACAACCGACTGTGCAATGTGAATTCTGTCGCCCAAGCTGGTCGAGTGCGGTCGGCACTTGAATATCCAACTGATGACGATGACCGAGCTTGACCGCGTCGAAGGTGACCAGGGGAATTTCACCGTGCATTTGCGCCAGCATCCCCGGTATGTGGACGTGGACAAATGCATCGCATGCGGCAAATGCGCAGAGAGGTGTCCCCGCGAGACAAAAGACGAATTCAACCAGAAGATAAATACCCGGAAGGCGATTTTCGTCAAGTATCCTCAGGCGGTTCCCCTTAAATACCAGATCGATCCGGTGGCCTGTGACAAAATGAGGGGCGGCAGGTGCAGGGAGTGCGAAAAGGTATGTCCGTGCGGAGCTATTGCGTTTGACGATTTTGAAAAGGCAATTTCGGTAAAGGTCGGGTCCATAATTCTATCCCCCGGATACCGTCCGTTCGATCCCTCCGGACTCCCGGCGTGGGGGTACGGGAGATTTCCCAATGTCATTACGGCAATGGAGCTCGAACGCTATCTGGCAGTGGCCGGACCGACGGCCGGGCATCTGTTGCGTCCCTCAGACGGCAAGCCGGTCACGAAAATGGCTTTCCTCCAGTGCATCGGCAGCAGGGATCACAATCAGCATTCCAGGGATTACTGTTCGGCCGTCTGCTGCATGTACGCCATCAAACAGGCGATACTTGCAATGGATCACAACCGGTTTCTCGGCGTTACTATATTTCACATGGACATGCGGACACATGGAAAAGATTTCGAGCGCTTCTTCGACCGGGCAAAAGCGAGGGGGGTCAGTTTTCAAAGATGTCGTATCCATGCGGTCGAACCTGGAGATTCCAAAGACGACATCAATCTTCGCTTCGTTGCCGATAACGGCAAGCAAATAAATGAGAATTACGACCTGGTTGTCCTGTCCGTTGGAATTGAACCGTCCTTCGAAGCAGCCGCCCTTGCAAAGAGGACCGGAATTGAGCTGACTCCCGAAGGTTTTGCGGCTACCTCCTGTTTTTCGCCTGTTTCGACATCGCGGCCTGGAATCTTCGCATGCGGTGCGTTTGTGGGGCCGATGGATATTCCTCTTTCGGTAATACAAGCCTCAGCCGCAGCCACAACGGCAGCCGGCAGGCTCTCGGACGTACGATACAGCATGTCCAGGCAGACGCAGTTTCCGCCGGAGCGAAATGTATCCGGCGAGGAGCCTCGGATTGGTGTCTTTGTTTGCAACTGCGGGTCAAACATTGCCGAGGTTGTAAACGTACATGATGTGGCCCGCTATGCTCAATCGCTTCACAACGTCGTCTTCGTTGAAAAGGCCCTTTTTGCCTGTTCCCAGGATTCGCAGGAGCTGATTCGCAAGCGCATCCTGGAAGAAAATCTCAACAGAGTTGTAGTTGCCGCGTGCACACCCCGGACCCATGAATCGCTTTTTCGGGAAACGCTCAGGGCATCAGGGCTTAACGAATGCCTTTTTGAGATGGCCAATATCCGCAACCAGCTTGCCTGGGTTCATGCGGCTCAACCCGAGCAAGCTACTGCCAAGGCAAAAGACCTCGTGCGGATGGCTGTGGCGAAGGCGGCGCTGTTGAAGTCGGTACCGCCGGTCTCGGTGCGCATTACTCCCAAGGCCCTGGTAATCGGCGGCGGCCTGGCAGGCATGACGGCAGCCCTGGCGCTCGCAGATCAAGGTTTTCCTGTGGATCTGGTGGAAAAGGCCGCTCATCTGGGTGGAATCGCGTGTCATCTCTTTAAGACATGGAAAGGCGAAAACATACCTTCCTACATGGAAATGCTCACCTCCATGGTGAGGGAGCACAACCTCATAACCGTTCACCTCAGATCGACCGTCATAAACGCGGAAGGATATGTCGGCCGTTTCCGGTCCACGATCCAGAGGCCTACGGGCAGCGTAACCGTCGATCACGGCGTGACCATATTGGCTACGGGCGGTCAGCCCTTTAAGCCCGCCGAATATGGTTATGGCCTTTCGCAGAATATTTTCACAACACTCGAATTTGACAAGTTGCACGCGGTAGGCGACGAGCGGATAAAAAAAAGCCGCAATTTCGTGTTCATCCAGTGCGTCGGTTCAAGAGAGCCTGACCGAAACTATTGCTCCCGTGTCTGTTGCGCGCATTCGATCCAGTCTGCTATTTCCCTGAAGGAAGAGAACCCTGAAAGGCGGGTTTTCATTCTTCACAGAGACATAAGGACATACGGTCTCAAGGAGCGTCTCTATCGCCGGGCCCGCGACCTCGGGGTCATTTTTATGAACTACGACGAGCGCCATAAACCCAACGTGGTGGTCAACGAAGACAGAATTGAGGTCATTGCATGGGACCATGTGCTCAATGAACCCTTCGGCATTCCTGTGGATGTGGTCACACTTGCAACTGCGATTATCCGGAATACCGACACCAGGGAGATTGCAAAGATATACAAGGTTCCGGTCAATACGGACGGTTTTCTGCTGGAGGCGCACGCAAAGCTCCGGCCGGTCGATTTTGCGACTGACGGTATTTTCGTTGCCGGAATGGCGCATTACCCCAAACCGGTCGAGGAGTCCATCGCCCAGGCGCTGGCGGCGGTTTCCCGCGCTGTGACGGTGCTCTCGAGCCGGTGGGTGGACCTCGATCAGGTAAAGGCAAGGATCGACGAGCTGAGGTGCGATTGCTGCGCCCTTTGTGTCGACGTTTGTCCATACGAGGCCCTGGATATTGAACGGGAAAAGACGGAAAGTGATGATGAAACCGGGAAACCGAAGCTCGTTGTCCGGCCGGCCAAATGCAAAGGCTGCGGCGCCTGCCAGGCTACATGCCCCAAGGAAGGAATCAGCGTAACGGGCTTTTCGTACAGCCAGCTTGCCGCGCAGGTCAGGGCGGCGCTTGAATGAACTGCCGGCTTCCGCGGCGGCAGGGATTTGCAGATGGTGACAAATCTTCCCGCACCCCCCAAGATTTCGGCCGCGCGCGCAGTCGCGCACGGCCGAGCGCTAGGCGCT
>JBKQTS010000207.1:0-72020 GCA_052143075.1 Syntrophobacteraceae bacterium
GAGCGATCGCCTTCAACCGGGTTGCCCGGTTCATGATGGACCCGCGCGACGAGAGAAACAACGATGAGTATTTCGAGGTAGTGGGAAACGAGGACGGAATCTTCGGCTGCCTCGGGCTTCTCGGATGTGAGGACATGTGTCCGAAGAAAATCCCGCTCCAGGACCAGTTGGGCATGCTTCGCCGCAAGATGGGCTTCTCCCAGGTGAAGCATCTTTTTCCGTGGACAGGGAAGAAGTAGGGGGGTGGGAGGCGGTGGGACCGCCAGCCAGGATATCAAAGCTATCATTGGCCTGTCGATGGCCAGAGGCGGGTGAGTGGGCCGAGCTTCAGCAAGGGATATCCACTCAGGCCGAGTTGCGTTTCGGCACGACTTATACCAATTGCGTTCAAGTCGGCATTCTGACCGGGAGGGCATAAAGCCCTCCCCGCCAAATCCATTGTAGGGGCGGGGTTTATCCCCGCCCGACTTGAACTTATATAAAAGACCCCCTGCCGGTTCTCATCGGCAGGGGGTCTTTTAGCAGGAGAGATTAAAACGCCCGGTATGGATACTATCTCGCCGGAAGCGTCTGGAGCATTCTCGAAACTTGCATATCGATTGAGCGCGGGATGTCATAGGGCGAAACGTGAGCCATGTCCAATACGACACTTTTAGACGAGACAGTCCGGTCGATGAAACTCTGGGTCTGGATATCGATCCTGATCATGGGAGTGTCCGCCGGTGCGGCCAGCCCAAGGAAGCCGCCGCTCGCCGCTCCTGCAATCGTCCCTGTAACCGGAGCGCCGGCTGCAGCGCCAAGGAGCGCGCCTGTGGCAGCGCCCAGAATCGCTCCGCCTAAAAGGTGTTCGGCCCTCACGTCCGGGTTGTCCCGAGGTTCCGCGCTCAGTGTAATATCAAGCGAAAAATCAGCTTCCCTTTGCCTTTTTACCTGGTCGTATCCTTTCTCATAAAGGACCCGGTGAGCTGCAGGAAAACGTTGTCCTCCGAAAGGGGTGCGGTTTTCGACGTGCATTATATAGGTATGATCCTGCGGGCCGACTGTCAGAATATTGGCTTCATTTCCGGTCGCGGCCTGGTTATTCTCGGCGGGGGGGGTGGTAACGGTGTAGTAAGAGCCGTAAGGCGCCGTGGCGCAACCTCCGAGGAGGGCCACTGCAAATCCGATGGTGAGAATCTTCGATGACCATGCCCATGTTTTCATGCGTTACTCCTCCTTGGATATCGAGCAATAAATCCGAAAAGCATTCAGACTTATCTCAGCAAATAGCAGGTTAGATCAGTATTTTCAACGACCATTATTAACCGTGCCTCGTTCCTGAATCGAGGCATGACTCCGGCGCCTCATTTTGAATAATAAAGACGCTAAGACAGATTCTTAAGTCTACATCGAATTGCAAATTATTTTGCTGCACGTCCGGCAGGGGATGAAAAAGGATCGAAATCCTGCGGGGGTGAGGGGCGAAACTTTCCCCCGCTCTTTTGAGCTTTGGCAATTTTGCAGAATTTTGCGCACACAATCCCCGGACCCGACCCTGATCCGCCGGAATAAGGCAATCATCGGCAAAATTGGAGACTCGATCAGGCGCGTCCGTATTTATCGTCAAACCGGCGGATATCGTCTTCTCCCAAATAGCTGCCGGACTGAACCTCAATTAGTTCCAGAGGTATTTTGCCGGGGTTTTCCAGGCGATGTTGCGTGCCCCAGGGAATGTATGTGCTTTGGTCTTCATTGAGCAGGAATTCCTCATTGCCCTTCGTTACGCGGGCGGTTCCCCTTACCACGGTCCAGTGTTCCGCCCTGTGGTAGTGCATCTGAAGAGAAAGAGAGGCGCCGGGATTTACCGTTAAACGCTTTACCTGGAAGCGGTCACCGACATCTACGGACTCGTAAGACCCCCACGGACGGTACGTCCGGGCATGAGAAAACGCCTCCTCTCTCATTTGCTTTTTGAGTTTGCCGACAATCAGCTTGACATCCTGGGAACGTTCGATCGATGAAACCAGCACCGCGTCCTTTGTCTCGATGATGATCTGATTTTCTATGCCCAGGGCAGCAATGAGCCTGTTTTCCGAATGGATGTAGCAGTTGTGGACATCTTCGAGTAAAACATCTCCTGTGACAACGTTGCGGCACTCGTCTTTTTCGCACACTTCATGAAGTGAAAGCCAGCTCCCAACATCACTCCAGCCCACTGCCAGGGGAATTACGACCGCATGCGGCGTTTTTTCCATAACTGCATAGTCTATGGAAGAATTCGGACATGAGGTGAAGGCGCCCTCTTCAAGGCGGATGAAGTCCAGGTCCTGCCTGGCCTTTTCATATGAATCGCTGCAGGCGCTGAGAATTTCGGGTGCAAGCCGGCCCAGTTCCTCAAGAAAAACAGAGGCCCGGAACATAAACATGCCGCTGTTCCAGTAGTACTCTTTTGAATCCACATAGGAGGATGCTTTTTCAAAGTCCGGCTTCTCAAAGAATTCGCGAACCATGCAGGCGTCTCCGTTTGACTGCCCCGGAACATTTTCCCCTTTATGGATGTACCCGTAACCGGTTTCCGGTCTGTCTGGAATGATCCCGAAAGTTATTATCTTGCCATCCGAAGTAAGTTTGATTCCTTTCTGAACAGCCGATGCAAAAATATCATCTTCCCTGATGAGATGGTCCGCAGGAAGAACAAGCAGGTCGGGGTCCTGGTAGTTTTTCAAAGCGGCCAGCGCGGCCACGGTAATTGCCGGACAGGTATTTCGGCCGACAGGTTCAAGAATGATGGCCGAATAAGTCATGTTAAGCGCCTGAATCTGTGCTGCAGCCATGAAGCGGTGGCTTTCGTTGCACACGACTATGGGAGGCGCTGTTCCGGCAATTTTCGGCAGGCGCATAAGTGTTTTTTGAAACAGGGAGTATTCTCCTCCCATGAGCCGCATCAACTGTTTTGGCAGATGCTCTCTTGAAAGGGGCCACAACCTGGATCCCACACCACCGGACAAGATGACGGGCACTATCATTGATGTCTACCTGTTATTTGAGGTCAAAGATAAGCTTTGCGCACTCTCCGTTAAGCTGAGAAGGAAAGCATCACTTCAAATACTGTTTTGCCCCGCCAATATAACTTTGGTGAAAAACATTTTCCATCATCAAATGATACTTTCCTTTGAGCCGGCCGAAAGATCGTGTATCTTCCTTTAGCAGGTTGCGAGGCGATTTGTGGATAAAAGGAAGAACAGCTATGATTAAAACTCTGGCGGTAATGACCAGCGGCGGGGATTCTCCCGGGATGAACGCGGCGGTGCGCGCGGCAGTGCGACGCGCCCTTGACAGGGGCCTTGAAGTATATGGGATATATAGCGGGTACGAGGGGCTCCTGCGGGGTGGCGACCAGATAAAACGTTTTAGCTGGCAGGAGGTAGACAACGTTCTCCAACATGGAGGGACCTTCCTTGGCACAGCCCGTTGCGAGCAGTTCAAGACTGTGGAGGGCAGGCTGCGTGCAGTGCAGAACATACTGGAGCACGGCATAGAAGCGCTGGTGGTGATCGGAGGCGACGGTTCCCTTATGGGAGCGCACGTGCTCTCTACCGAATGGCCCGAACACGTCGAAAAGATCGTCGCTGCCAATCCCGGCCTCTACCCTGAGGCATCACAAATACCGATGCTCCAGGTAGTTGGGCTCCCCGGCTCTATAGATAATGACCTCAGCGGCACCGATATGGCGATAGGCGTTGATACCGCCT
Source organism: Syntrophobacteraceae bacterium (assembly GCA_052143075.1). Lineage (GTDB taxonomy): Bacteria > Desulfobacterota > Syntrophobacteria > Syntrophobacterales > Syntrophobacteraceae > SbD1. Next base: position 3,732 of record JBKQTS010000207.1, read on the forward strand.
TAAATCACATCGTGCGTGCGATAGACGATCTGTCATCAACGGCTGCTTCTCACCAGCGCACATTCGTCATCGAGACAATGGGGCGAAATTGCGGCTACCTTGCGCTTGCCGGCACTTTGGCGACTGGGGCCTCCTGGGTGCTCATTCCCGAGGAGGAACTAGAACCGCGCTGGCATCAGAGGATGGTTGAGAGTCTCGACAAGGCCAGGAAAATCGGAAGACCTCATCAGATGGTGGTCGTCGCCGAGGGCGCCAGGCATCCTGACGGACTGCCCATAGGATCCGACGGCGTACGGACCATACTGGCCGAAAAGCTTGGCACAGAAGTGCGTCTCACCGTGCTTGGGCACGTTCAGCGGGGAGGAGCCCCGACGGCTTTTGATCGAATTCTTTCGACCCGGCTTGGAGTCGCGGCTGTTGACCTTCTCACGGATGAGCCGGATGTTATACACCGGCATATGGTTGGAATAAGAGCAAACAAGGTCGTTTCTACGCCACTTATCGAAGTGGTGGAAAAAAGCCGCGAGATACAGAGGCGAATCGAAAACGGCGATTTCAAGAAGGCGGTCGAGCTTCGTGGAGAAGCCTTCCAGAGCATGCTCGACCTGGTGAACACCCTGACCCGGATCACTCCCGCTCTGGAAATGGGGGAGCAGGGCAAGGTTGTCATAATGACAGGCGGGGCCGACTCACCGGGTATGAACGCCGCACTCAGCACAGTTGCCAGGTACCTTCTTAATCAGGGCGTCCAGGTGCTCGGGTCGAGGGATGAACTCTATGGCCTCATTCATGGCGACTTCATCGATCTCGACTGGAACGCGCTCCTTGGCTGGGTAGGCCATCCAAGTTCGGATATTGGGACCGCCCGGTCCGACCTGATTCCGGGGGACTTCGGCCGAATCGCGGAAAATATCAGGAAATTCAACATAAAGGGAATCATCGCCATCGGAGGATGGGGTACATACCAGCACATGCAGCGGTTTGCGGAAATGCGGTCCAGTTTTCCAGAGTTTGATATCCCTGTCATTCTCATACCGGCTACGATCGATAATAATCTTCCATGCACCAATTTGTGCATCGGTTCAGATACTGCGCTCAACAACATTGTCGAAGCGGTCGATAAAATCCGCCATACGGCCGGCGCCACAAGGCGTGCGTTCATAGTGGAAGTAATGGGAAAAGAATGTGGATTTCTCGCGCTCATGGGCGCTTTGGCGACGGGCGCCGAGAAGGCTTACCTGCCTGAAACGGGCATAAGCCTTGCCGAATTGAACAAGGACGTCATAGAGCTCAGAGACAGCTTCGAGTGCGGAAAACGCATGGTCATATACATGCACAGTGAACAGGCTTCACATCACTACACTACGGATTTTCTGCGAAGGCTGCTCGAAGCGGAAAGCAAAAATGAGTTCGAGGTGCGCAGCTCAGTGCTGGGGCATGTTCAGCGAGGCGGGTTTCCGACGGCGTTCGACAGAATCCTTGCGTGCAGGATTGGCGCCCAAGCCGCAGGCACACTCTTGAAATCGCTCAAAGACAACTCTAACGAAGTCCTTGCATTCGGGTTGAGTAAGGGCACAATCACATCCTGCACGTTATCAGAGGCGTTGGATCAAATGGATACCCTGCACGAAAGGCCCAAAGTTCAGTGGTTTATGGAGCTGTATCCCATGGCCCACTCCCTGGCAAAGAGCAGGCCAGGGTGTGACGATCGACCGGAAAGCGGAGAAAGTCTTTAAAAAGAAACTGCGGCAGGTTATCGGCTTCTCTCGCCCTGGCGTCCCGCGTTAGAAATCCACTGCATATTTTCTGAGTACTCAGCCGTCTTTGCGGTTATGCAAATATATACTGTATTAGATTTACCTCACAATTCGTACAGCCTGCCATACTTTTGTTTCAGATAACCGATCAGGTAATCCGCATTCAGGTCTTCCCCCGTAGCGGCCTTAACCAGATTGCGCGGAAGATGCCGGCTGCCCTGCGAATGAACGTTTTGCCGAAACCATCCGAGAAAAGGACCGAACTCGCCCGCCTCGAACATTTCCTGCAAATTGCCCAGCTTCTCTTCCGCTTTCGCGTAAAACTGTGCTGCATAAATGTTTCCAAGGGCATAGCTCGGAAAATAGCCGATTGCCCCTGACGGCCAGTGCACGTCCTGCATTACGCCGTCCGAATAGTTTGGCGGGAGCAACCGGAAATATCGCTCCATCCCGGTGTTCCAGGCCTCGGGAAGGTCCTCGGGCTCCAGATCGCCGCCGATCAGCATCCTCTCCAGTTTAAATCGCATGATGATGTGCAGGTTGTAGGTAACCTCATCTGCTTCCGTGCGGATCAGGCTTGGACGAACCTGGTTCAGGGCGAAGAGGAAATTGTCGATATCGATTTTGTTCAGCCACGGGAAATGCTTTCGCGCTAAAGGAAAAAAATGCTTCCAGAACCCAGGGGACTTTGCCACCATATTTTCCCACATGCGCGACTGAGATTCGTGGATCGCCATTGATATCGACCTGCCGCGCGGCGTTCCCCAGTGTTCGACCGGAAGCCCCTGCTCGTACAGGGCGTGTCCTGTCTCGTGAATAGAGCCAAAAAGGGCCATGACAAACGAGTTAGGATCGAACCTGGTAGTGACGCGAACGTCTCCCGGTCCTATTTTCGAGGTAAAAGGATGGGCCGACCTGTCTATCCTGCCCGCGCCAAGGTCGTAGCCCAGGTGAGAGATTATTTCCCTGATGAAGATCTTCTGGACGGACGCAGGCGAATCGCCCTGTAAAGCGGTGGTGTCCGGTTTTCGGGGGCAGGCTTCGATTTTTTCGAGCAATTCGAAAGTAGCGTTCGCCAGCTTGTCGAACTGTACCTCGATACTCCCGGCGTTTTCCCCCGGTTCAAAATCTTCGATCAGTTCATTGTAAATCTCTTCCCCGCCGTTGGAGAGTGCTGAAGCCTCCTGCCGCTTGAGGGTTATGATTTGCTTGAGGTAAGGAAGAAAACCTTTCCAGTCATTTTCGCTCCTCAAGCTTTGCCATGCAAGCTCTGCCCGGGAGGCCGCCTTTGCCAGTTCGACTGCGAGCGCCCCCGGTATCCTGGTTGCGCGGTCGTAGTTTCTTCTCCATTCACGCAGGTTCACGGCTTCATCGGACAGCGGTTGACCGGGGATTTCAGAGGCTTCGACCTTGGCCAGCATTTCTGCGAATTCGGGATCAGTTGCGCGCCTGTAAAGAAGGGCTGTAATTGTTGCAATTTGTTGCGCCCTGTGTGAATTGCCTCCCTTGGGAAGGAATGTCCGCTGGTCCCAGTTGAGCAGCCTTTTCATTGATTCATACAGAGCGGTGGTTGTGGAGTAGTCCAGCAGCCACTGGTAGGCTTCTGCGGGTTTCATGAAATCCTCAATGGCCGACTGGTTCATCGGACTCTCCAGTCGCGGTTTGCACGTGCTTCTCGGCCCATGTGTAGATAAGTTCAACCAAATTTGCGGCTTCGTGCTTTGAGATGATGTCGATCTCCATGTCGTCGTAACGCAGCATAACGGCGAATGGATTGAGGCGGCTCATTTGCTCGTCAGTAGCAGGTGGATCAACACCATATTGGCGCAGCAATTGGGCCAACTGGACAAGGTCGTGGGTGCGCCAGGCCTCGATTTGATGTGTAAACAAGATAGCTTTGAGCGATTTTTCGATAGCCTGTTGGGCATGGAAACACGCTGTAGCCAGGTCGATACCCGATGCGTCTTTCAATACGTTAAAGGCTTTAATGTCTCGATTGGCTAAACGGAGTGAACGCCGTGCTTCCTCAATGTGGGGCTTCATATAGCGTACGTCCCTCCTTACGTGCCCAGTAGAGCAAGGTGCCGGCTACGCGGCTGCGCCGCTCATATTCGGCTTCCGAGTACACCAACACATCCACCCCGGTCCCGACGGGGCCGATAAGTTGGCGCAGGCGCACCATTTCTTCCCCACGGTTGCTCTCTCGTGGTTGGATAACCATAATATCAAGGTCGGAATCCTCGTCGGCGTCGTCGCGTCCGTAGGAGCCGAACAATATTACTCGACTGGGTCCTGTGGCCGCAACGATGCGTGTGACAATCTCCTGTAAAGTTTTCTCGTCAATCATGGCCATACCTTGCACGGAAGACGAAAATCTCTTCCATCACCGGTCCTCTGTCCTTACGTTCATCAAATCTGTCGTGTTTTTCTCGGTCAGGATGCACTTGGGAACCCCAATGGCATCGTTTGGTGGCTTGCCCAATGCACTTCGCTCATGATCTGGAGTGCTTGCCACCCATGCTGAAAGGTATGCATCGAGCTTGTCGTGAAGCGCTCCATACCCTATCCCTTTTGGCACATCAGGGTTGGCGTATGCGTCATGGGGCCAGCCAGTGAAATTCCGTGCCGCAGTTAATTGGGCTGCAATCCCTGGTTTTTTAGATTTGTGGGTCATCGCTGCTCCAAGGAGCGCAGCCGTCGCATGTGGATAGACTTCAATACATTCCCAGTCTTCACGAAGTCGGCAAAATAATGCAAATCCGACAAGCATCCAGAGCTGGTTTGCATGAGGCATTTGGGCTACTTGCCTGCCGGCGTTAAGGTGATCTCGAACGCGTTGCTCAATCGCGTCGAACTCTAACATGCTTGGAGTTGTGATGCAACTGATGCCATGATCATCAAGAGCTTGTTCGGCCAGCCGTCTATCAAGGCCATCCTGTTTCGGATCACTTGGAGCATCAATCCCGATCCTCATGATAGTGACTCCGAACTCCTTTTCGATTAACCTAAGGTATTCGACAGCATCGTTGGCGAAATTGCTGCGCCACTCATCGTCAAGTGCTCGAACGTTTCCAGCCCCTTGTGGAGGTTTGGGAAGTCCATTTCTCTGGAGAGGTAGGGGTTCAAGAACATTTTTGCGCCAGACTGAAATACTGACTGGGAGGCGCTTGCCTTTCGCACAGGCCACATCGATTCCCGCAAATGATTCGAGCATCGCGTCGTTACCTCCAGATACCTTGATGGCCTTTAACATTAAAACCAGAGCAAGTCTGCTTGCACCAAATTTCTATCCTCTACTCACCTTCACTCTTGACTGTTCACTGATTGACTTTTACCGCCACAGACTTAGTTTTCAGTTGACCTAAAATAAGGCAAATTTATGTAATATGAAAGCATTTCAATAAATTACATTTTTATTTCATCATTTGCCCACCCCGTTCAATTAAGTCCGGTGCGATGGCTGCCTGAATTTCCGACTTTGAAACCGCAGAGGATTGGAAACTGGAATATGCTTCAGGATGAATTGAAACTCAAGCTCCAGAAGATGATTGCCGAGGCGGAAGCGCCCCGCGAGAAAGCCATAGATGTAATGTTTGAAATACAGGAACTCCAGGGCTGGATGAGCGATGAAGCCATGGTCGAAGCGGCAGTGCTGCTCGGCATGACCCCATTGGAGCTGGAGGAGCTTGCCACCTTTTATGACTATATATACCGAAGCCCCGTAGGCAAATACGTGATCAAGGTCTGTGACAGCACGGTGTGCTGGCTGGAGGGCCACCAGCGTGTAATCGACTACATAAGCGCACGCGCAGGCGTTCCCATGGGAGGGACGAGTCCGGACGGGCTCTTCACGCTTCTGCCGGTCTGTTGTATCGGCTATTGCGATCGTGCTCCCGCAATGGTGATAAACAAGCGGGTATACGGAAAACTGACCTCGGAAAAGATCGACAGAATTCTCGATAAACTGGCTCACGAAGCCGCATTTGAGGAATCGGAATAGCTAATGCCCCAATATCCCCTGGTACTGTTCAAAAATAGGAAACCGAACCGGGTGGCGACCCTGGATGAATACCGCGAAAGCGGTGGGTACCAGGCGCTCGAAAAGTTCATCGGCGGCGGGATTTCTCCCGGGGAGATCATAAGGCTGGTGAGTGAAGCAGGCCTGCTGGGCCGAGGCGGCGCCGGTTTTCCGGCCGGGAAGAAATGGGCTGCGGTGCCGGACTCGGGCGCTTTCCCACGCTACCTTGTTGCAAACGGCGACGAGATGGAGCCCGGAACGTTCAAGGACCGCATATTGCTCCATGTTGACCCACACTGCATAATCGAGGGGATGATCCTTGGGGGTTACTCTTTTTCGGCTTCCAAGGCTTTCTTTTTCGTGCGGCCCTCCTACGAAAGCAGCGCCGAAATATTTGAGCGTGAGTTGGAATACGCGCGGCAGGCGGGTTTTCTGGGCAATAACATTCTGGGTACGGACTTTTCTTTTGACATAGTCGTTCATCGAAGCGGCGGAAGATACATCTGCGGAGAGGCGTCCGCGTTGCTCAACGCCATAATGGGGAAAAGAGCAAACCCGATAAAGCCGCCTCCTTATCCGACCGAGAAGGGGCTCTGGGACAAGCCGACGGTTGTGAACAATGTGGAAACCCTGGCCAATGTCCCTCATATTCTGCGCAACGGTCCCGAGTGGTTCAAAGGGCTGAGCGCGACCCCCGACGGGGCCGGTACAAAAATATACTGCATAAGTGGTAGAGTCAATGTTCCAGGCGCAGTCGAACTGCCGATGGGAACCCGGCTGAGCGAAATAATCGATGAACACTGCGGAGGGATGACTTCGGGTTCTGAATTCAAGGCATGCCTTCCGGGAGGCGCTTCGACCCGGTTCATGACCAGGGAGCATTACGATATCCGGATGGATTTTGAGGATCTCAAGAGCATTGGAAACCGTCTCGGTACAGCCGCCATTATGGTTTTCGATCAAAAAACCTGCCTTGTGGGCGCCACTCTGAACCTCATGGAATTCTTCGCTCGAGAGTCCTGCGGGTGGTGTACACCCTGCCGGGAAGGGTTGCCCTACATGCGCGACATGCTGTGGAGAATCGAAAATGGAGAGGGAGAAGAAGAATTCATCCCGAATTTGAGGGCACTGTGCAAAGAGGTCTGGAACTCTTATTGCGCTCTTGCTCCCGGGGCGGCCGAGCCGGTAATCAGCCTTCTGGATTTTTTTGAAGACGAAGTCCGCCAACACATTAGCCAAAAAGGATGTCCTTTCCATGCCGAGGCTGGTCATTGACGATCTTGAAGTAGAGGTCCCGGAGGGCAGCAAAGTCATCGACGCCGCTGAACGGTTGGGCATTGTAATTCCGCGCTTCTGCTATCACGAGGCATTGGGATCGGTTGGAGCATGCCGGATGTGTGCGGTCAAATTTGTCCAGGGTCCCTTCAAAGGCGTGCAGATGAGCTGTATGGTCGATGCCCGGGATGGGATGGTTGTTTCGACAACCGACGAGGAGGCGGTTCAATTTCGTAGAAGAGTAATCGAACTGTTGATGATGAACCATCCCCTGGATTGCCCGGTATGCGACGAGGGGGGACAATGTCTGCTGCAGGATGAAACAGTGTCCGGCGGGCACGGCATTCGCAGGTATCGGGGCACGAAGCGAACGTATCGGGACCAATACCTGGGACCTTACATTCAGCATGAGATGAACCGCTGTATCCATTGCTACCGCTGTTCCAGGTTTTACCAGGAGTTTGCCGGATACAGAGACCTTGGCCCCATGCAGATCGGGGACCGTCTCTACTTCGGCAGGTTTTCGGACGGTAAGCTCGAGAGCCCTTTTTCAGGAAACCTGGTGGATATATGTCCTACGGGCGTCTACACCGACAAGACCTCCCGGTTCAAAGTGCGCAGATGGGACCTCGAGAGAGCGCCCTCCCTTTGTAACCACTGCTCGCTTGGGTGCAATACGGTCGGGAACGCCCATTACCGCGGGGTCATGCGCGTGGAGGCGCGCTACAATCACGATGTAAACGGGTACTTTATATGCGACGCCGGAAGATTCGGATTTTCCTACTCGAATGGCGGCTCCGGCCATAAAAAGCGCCCATGGGCAGCGCGAGTTGGAGAAAGCGCCGTTTCCGCGCAGACCGCATTTACAAGAGCGCGAGAGTCTCTGGGCAATATTGCTGAAAAATACGGTCCCAATGCCATTGCAGGGGTCGGCTCGACTCGAAATAGCCTCGAGTCACAGTGCATGCTAAACCAAATATGCAGAACACGAAATTGGCGGGGCCCCGTATTTTTTGACGATCCCGCAAAGCTTCGGAAGACCCGCTCAGCCCTTGAAGGGCTTGATGGCGAAATCGCCGTATCGATGCGGGAAATCGAAAAAGCGGATTTTGTTATCATTGCAGGGGCCGATCTGCTCAACGAAGCGGGGATGGCCGCGCTCGCGGTCAGGCAGGCATCGAGGAGGCAAGCCCCCATTGTGTCGATCGACCCGCGCCCGGTCGTCCTGCCCTGCGATTTCGAACATATGCCGGCGGCGCCCGGTGAGATTGAGCTGTACTTGGGAATGCTCGCCGGTAAGGCGGTCGAAAAGGATTCGGCGGGGTTCGAAAAAGATGCGAAAGATTTTTATCGAGCGCTGATCGCAGAACATGGAGATCCCAAGCTTCAAGCCAGGATTGCCCCACTTGCCGAACAACTCGCTTCGAGTAAAAGGCCGGTAATCATTTGCGGAACTGACGTGACCCGAGAAACTACGCCTGCGTTTGCCGCCGATTGCGTCCGGTTACTGCGCCTGGCGGGAATACAGGCAGGCCTTTTTTATCTGCTGCCGGGGGCAGGCGCTTTCAGCTCAGCCCTTCTTTCCGGAGCGGACGGGCAAGCGTTTGCAAACCTTGTCGGCGATATCGAAAAAGGTCTTGTTCGAGCGCTGGTCGTTGTCGAAAGCGATCCTTTTCACTATTATCCGGACCGGTCCAGGCTCGATCTAGCCATGTCAAAACTCGAACTTCTTATAGCGATAGATTACTTTCCGACGGAAACGGTCAATCGAGCTTCCATTTTTTATCCGGCTTCCACCATATTTGAGACCGGTTCTACATATATAAGCCAGGAAGGAAGGGCTCAGTTTGCGCAGCGGGTCCACTTCGGAGGCGTGCCAATCTGGGGAGGAGAACATCCGCCGCGTCTTTACCGGGATTTTGTTCCCGGAGGGGATCATCTGCCGGCCTGGAAAGCGCTTTGGAAAATTGCGGGCGTTCCGATGCCGGATACCGGACCGGGCGATATCTCCCCGGGAGAGTTTATCCCAACGGAGCACACGGCCTTTGAAGGGTTCGATGCGAACAATTATCCGGTTGATGGGATAAGGATACTTCAAGGCAAATCCGGTAACGGAAATCCAAATGCCCCTCGAGGCGCAGGGTCCCTGGAAAAACCAAAAAACTCCGAGGGCCTTGAACTTTTGATGGTCGAATGGATGTTCGGCACAACGGAATTCTCGGCCTGGTCGGATTCGCTCGACGCAGGCGTCACTGGGCCATATATGTCGATGCACTCAAAAGATGCTGAGCGCGCGGCGCTTTCCGACGGTGACAGGGTATCTGTTGAACTCGACAATGGGACCCTGGAGATCATTGTTTCGGTTTCGGATCGCACGGCCGAGGGGGTATTAGTCATTCCTCGCCACCAGTCGCTGGATTGGCGCAAGATGAAAGGTTTCTCTGCACGAGTTTTGCCGGAAAAAATCCGCAAAGCTTGATTCAGAGATCGCCCACTAACAGGATTAAACGGAAAAGGATTTTCTTGACAGGATTACGCGGGTGTTACACCTGGGTCGGAGGCGCTTATGGATATCAGGAAATGTGCTGTAGGGATCGATCTGGGGGGCACCAAGATAGCTTTGGGCACAGTCGATGACCAGGGACGGTTGGTGAAGTTGCTTCGCTTTGACACCGAAACGCGGGGCGGCTACAGTGCGGTGTTAAATCAGATTGTCTCAGGAGTTGAGCACCTCAAGGGCGCGTCGGGGATTTCAATGTCCGGGATCGGTATCGGCGTCGCCGGACAGGTGGACCAGGGGACCGGGGCCGTCGTGTTCGCGCCCAACCTGGACTGGCATAACGTGCCGCTTCAGGCTGAATTGCAAAAGGCATGTGCAATTCCCGTAGCAGTAACCAACGACGTTCGGGCCGCACTGTGGGGCGAATGGCTTTTCGGGGCTGGTAAGGGCGCAGGCGATCTGTTGTGTATCTTTGTGGGGACGGGAATCGGCGGGGGGATCGTCTGCGGAGGCAGGGTGCTTGAAGGGTGCAGCAACACAGCGGGGGAGATCGGGCATATAACGGTGGACCTTCGCGGTCCGCTTTGCAATTGCGGCAACAGAGGATGCATGGAAGCACTGGCCGGCGGATGGGCCATAGCTCGCAGAGCGCATGAGGGTGTAAAGGCCGACCCGGTCTTTGGCAGCGCAATTTTGAAGATGGCGGGAGGCAAAGTCGAAGACATCACGGCAAGAACTGTGGTGCAGGCCTTTCACGCCGGAGACGCGCTCGCGGTGGAGATAATGGACGAGGTTACCGAGGCTCTGGCAGCGGGTGTCGCTGCACTGGTAAACGCAATAAATCCCTGTCAGATAATATTTGGCGGAGGCATTATAGAAGGTATGCCCGAGATGGTCTTGCGAATAGACCAGGGAGTTCGCCGCCGCGCATTGAATGCGGCAACCGGCCGCCTTGCCATCAGTGCTGCAAAACTGGGAAACGAAGCAGGAATCATCGGGGCTGCGGCGCTCGCAATGAATACCTTCTAAATAATTGCGTAAAATCTTCAGTGATTCAGGGAAAAAGATGATAACAACCGGTGTACGGAAACAGGACGCTTTCCCTAAGCGTTTCAGGAGGTCTCTGTATGAACCTTGCCGGTATCGAGTTTGATCTGACCGGGTTCGAACCGGCGGTAATGGAAAGGCTGAAAGATCTTGAGGAAGCTGATTTCTGCGCCCGGCTCTGGAAAAAGGACCCTACGCTCTGGAAAATGGATCCTGACCCGCAAAAAATAATTGCGAACTCGATGGGATGGCTGGATTGTCCCGTGAAGATAAGGCAGGCTGTACCCGATCTTACTGAATTTGCCGCCGAACTGAAAAAATCGGGCTTTCGCCACGTGCTCCTTATGGGCATGGGAGGAAGCAGCCTTGCGCCGCTGGTTTTTAGTCAAACTTTCGGCAGGCATGCTCCCGGCTTGCCGCTGACGGTGCTCGACACTACCGATCCGGCCACTGTCATTCGGCTCGAGCGAGGTCTTCCTCTCGCCAACACTTTTTTCATCGAGGCCAGCAAGTCCGGTACTACCGTCGAGAGCCGTTCTTTCGGCGAGTATTTTTTTGAAAGAGTCAAAAGCATAAAGGCAAACCTCGCCGGCGAAAACTTTGGGGTGATAACAGACCCTGGCTCCACGCTCGAGAGATTGGCCGCCGAGCGATCCTACCGCAAAGTTTTGCTCAACTATCCGGATATCGGCGGACGCTATTCGGCGCTTTCCTGTTTCGGGTTGGCGCCGGCCTCGCTGATGGGTATCGATTTAAACGAGTTGCTCCTCAGGGCTGCAAAGATGCAGGGAGAATGCCGGATTCAGAAGCCCCTTTCCCAAAATCCTGGAGCAGCGCTCGGGGTGGCTATCGGCGTCCTTGCGGCAGGGGGCCGGGACAAGCTGACCTTTCTTCTGCCCGGGTCGATTTCCTCGTTTGCAATGTGGTTGGAACAGCTTATTGCCGAAAGCACGGGAAAGGATGGGACAGGAGTCATACCGGTATCGGGCGATCCGGTTGAAAACCGGCAAAACTACGGAGAAGACCGGCTGTTTGTTGAATTCAGAATAAAAAACGAACCGGACGAGCTCCTCGAGGCCAAAGCCAATTCTTTGCGAAAAGCCGGCCATCCGGTCATCACTGTTTATATGCGAGACCGGCTCGATCTCGGAGAGCAGTTTTTCCTCTGGGAGATTGCCACCGCAACCGCTGGAGCTTTGCTCCGTATAAGTCCGTTCGATCAACCGAACGTTCAGGAAACCAAGGAGTTTACAGCTAAAATTCTCGATGAGGTCAGGAAGGAGGGCAGGGTGCCCGAGGCCAGGATGCAAATGTCGCATGGTCCGCTGCAGCTTTACCTTGCCGGTGGAGCTTCCAGCGTCCCGCAGGCGTTGGCCTTGTTTTTCGATGGGACTGCCCGGGAGGATTATCTGGGCATTCTCGCCTACCTGAGCGAAAATGAAACGAACGAGAGGGGACTGCGGCGGATTCGTATACTTGTGAGGGACAGGATGCGAATCGCCACGACAGCAGGCTACGGTCCGCGTTATCTGCACTCGACCGGTCAGCTTCACAAAGGGGGAACGAACAAGGGGTTTTTTCTTCTGCTTACTTCGGACATTGCTGAGGATATAGGGATTCCCGGTCAGCCATATACCTTCGGAATGTTGATGCGCGCCCAGGCCCTGGGTGATTTCGAAGCATTGCGCAAACACCGGCGCAGAGTCTTGAGGGTCCATTTGAGAGGTGAGGCGCCGATAGGGCTTGCCGCCCTGGAGGAGGTCCTCAGAGCTGTGATTTCGTCTGCTTGAAATCTGCAGCATTGGTTAATTCGAATCCGAACTGAAGGGAAACAATGAAAAAACTGCTCTCCGCATCCATTCTGTCTGCCAACTTCGGCAGGCTTGCAGAAGAGGTCAAAGCTGTCGAAGCAGCAGGGGCCGACTGGATACATGTCGATGTCATGGACGGCCATTTCGTGCCCAACATAACTATGGGACCAAATGTGGTGAGGGCGCTGAGCGAGGTGACGCGCCTCCCTCTGGACGTTCACCTGATGATAGAAAAACCTGGCCGCTATCTGGAAGATTTCGTCCAAGCGGGGGCCAAGTGGCTGGGAGTCCATGCCGAGGCCTGTGTTCATCTTCACAGGGTGATCCAGAGAATAAAAGAGCTTGGGGTCAAGGCTGTCGTCGCGCTCAATCCGGCCACACCGCTCTGCATGATCGATCTGGTGCTGCCGGATGTCGATATGGTTTTGCTTATGACTGTTAATCCCGGGTTCGGCGGCCAGGCGTTCATCCCGAGCATGCTGCCCAAAATCCGGCAATGCCGAAGGATGATAGATGATGGGGGGCTTTCGACACTGCTCCAGGTTGACGGAGGAGTAAACCCTGAAACTGCCGGGAAACTTGCGGAAGCAGGCGTCGATGTCTTTGTCGCCGGTTCGGCGGTTTTCAGGGGTGATTACTCGCAAAATATCAGAAATCTGAAAGGCCCGATGAATCAACAGTGAAGGCGCCCCGCTGACAGCCCCGTCTCTGGTCATTGACAGATCATGGAGAGCGTGGAGAATGGCGGCGGGGTGCCTTCGGCGCTACGCGGGATACATCGCTAAGGGGTGCGCAATAGAAATGATATTCTTCTGCTTAGTGTTATATATAGTCTCTCATACGAGGCCTAAATCTTGATATTCAGCTCCTCCAGCATCCGCTCGGCATAGTCCATGATATAATCCCTCTGCTTCCTGTCGGCGTAGCTAATGCAAGCACACCGCAGAATACTGCGGCTGCGGGTCAGCAGTTCAAAATCTACCTGGTTAAACGACAGGTTTACGGCGAAGCAGAAGGGATGGCATTGCTTGTGTTCCCTTTGGATATCCGAGTAGAGTTCTACAGGCAGCATAACCCAGAATATGTCTCCAAATTCCGATGCTTCAGCATTCTTCTTCAGGAATTCAAGGATCTTCTCGTAGTCGGATTCCCTTAGCTGATCAATTACGTACTGCTTCATCTTTTTGTCCTTGGAAGTTGGCCGCAGTTCAGCGCCGAGTTCCGCGTTGCTGCAGGTAACTTAGCGCAGTCATTATGAAAAAGGAGAGCAATAGCAAGATGATGCTCAGTGCGGCAGCCAGTTTGAATGTTCCCTTCGAGACTTCGAGCACGGTGGCCGTGGTAAGCACTCTGGTATATCCGCGAATATTGCCCCCCACCATCATCGATGCGCCTACCTCGCCCAGGTCGCGTCCAAATCCTGCAATGATTGCGGCCAGTATCCCGGGCCTGGACTCCCAGAGCAGCAGCAAAAGATACTGCAGGCGGGTCGTTCCAAGAGACAGTATCTGCAGGCGGAGCTTCGGATCAATGGACTGCACGGCCGCAAGGGTGAATCCGGTCACAATTGGAGACGCTATTACTGCCTGTGCGATTATCATGGCTGTCGGCGAGTAGAGGAGTCCCAAAGCTCCCAAAGGGCCGTAGCGCAACAGGAGCAGCCAGGTAACGAATCCCACGACCACGGGCGGAAGTCCCATCCCGAAGTTTACGACGCTTACCAGCAGCCCCCGGCCGAAAAAACGGGTAAGCGCAAGCGCGGTGCCCAAGGGAAGGCCTATGAGAACGCTGATGAAAGTTGCTATCCCCGAAACCTGGAGTGTTCTGGACGAAATTTCCAGGACCTCGGGGTCAAGAGTCACCAGGAGTCGAAAGGCTTCAACAAAGCCGCTTGATATCGATTCCATTTCATTCGCCCCGCGCTGTAAACCATCAAGTCTACCGGTCCCTGATGTGCTCCCGGGTAATTATCTCCGGTCATGATTGCAAGTTCACATGATTATCTGACATTTGCGTTGAACTGGAAACCCAAAATAACCCCTTTCGATTGCTCTCTTTTAAAATTCAGGGCGCAATGTGAAAACAAAACAGGGTTTTCCTGAGAGAAACTGAAAGTAAGCATTTGACTTATTGTCTTCTAACTCCTATAGGTCCGGTTGCGGCTTGTTTGCAGTACCCGGTGGAAGGTTTGGATCACGCATTATGTTAAATTGAGGAAGTTCGGAACCGAAATGTATAATCCCTCTAAATCGGGGCTTTTTGTATTGACATAAGCCTCTATGATGTTGAGTTTAACGAAACCAGTGTTCGAATCCATGAAAGGTCACGAAATCAGCCCCGCAATGCGGGCGGTGCTTGGGCAGGTTTTTATTAACATGCCTTGGCGCTACCTGGGACGATATATTGACCTGGTTCTCGAAAACGGCATAAATATCGAGATCGGGTTTGGGGCCGACGATCTGGAAAACACTTCGGCCGGCGTTGTCTGCTCCGTCATTGGGCGAATGCGTGAAAAAGGGGTCCGAATTACCTTTCATGGGCCTTTTTGGGACCTATGTTCCGGAAGCATTGATCCCGAGATAAGGAATGTTGCCCTGTCGAGGCTGGGCAGCCTGTTCGACTTGGTGGAGAAAATCCGGCCGGAACAGGTCGTCTGCCATACCGGTTTCGATCCGCGGCATCATCAGGGGCATCGCCAGGCGTGGATTGATAACAGCGTTTCTACATGGGCGCCTTTTGTCCGGCGAGCGGAAATCCTTGAGACGCCGCTGGTTTTGGAGAATGTCTGGGAGGAAGATCCGGAGTTGCACCTGGAGTTATTGGAGAGGCTAAAATCCCCGTGGTTTGGTTTTTGCCTGGACCTTGGGCACCAGCACTCGTTTTCCCGGACAGCCCTGGACAAATGGCTCCATGCGACCTGGCCATACTTGAAGGAAGTTCACCTTCATGATAATGATGGCTCCTCTGACGCACATTTTCCTGTGGGGTCGGGTACGGTAGATTTTGATTATCTTTTTTATTTCTTGTGCGAAAAGAAAATTTTACCCGTGCTGACCATGGAACCTCATACAATTGAGCACCTTTACGAGACTTTGGCGGGATTAGCCGCAATGGCCTCATTCAATGAGTTTGTAAACAGTCGAACGGGCGGATCTGGCAGGTAAAGGCGGCGCGCATGGCAATCGTGGAGCTTAGCATTGTTCCAATCGGTATTGAAAGCACGAGCATGAGTGCTTATGTGGCAGGGGCGATCAAGGTGCTTGAGAAGACCGCCCTGAAATATGAGCTGACCGCAATGGGTACAATTATCTCAGGCGATTTGGACGGCATTCTTAAAGCTATACGGCAGATGCATGAGAGCTGTTTTGATGCCGGTGCGACGCGGGTGCTGACCCAGATCAGGATTGACGACCGGCGGGACAAAAAAGGGAGCACGGAACAGAAAATTCGGTCAGTCCAGGAGAAGCTCGGACGGGACCGGATTATCGGAGGATGATGTGGCCATCAAAGATTTGGCGGAATATCTCGTGAAATCGCTTGTCGATCATCCGGAAAAAGTGGAGCTCGTGGAGCGTGAGGAGGATGATACGGTGCTTATCGAGCTTAAAATATCACCTGACGACGTCGGCAAGATTATAGGTAAAAACGGAAACACGATAAACGCAATCCGAACCGTTTTACAGACAGCAGCCTCGAGCCACAAGAAACGCGCTAAGCTTGAGATGATGAACCAGGGTGACCTACCTCTCGAAGAAAACATCGATGAGTGATACGGATCCCTGCTCTTGGAAATTGAAAATCGGTGGTTGGGAATCGAGTACCGGATGGGATTACAAATGCTGTCCTGCCGAAGAGAGATATCCCTGCCGAATCGATGGACCTGACGACGATACGAAGGAGCCAAACTTATGTCTGAGATAGCCCTGGGAATTCCTGCACATGAATTGCGAGCACATTTCGAGGACGACCTGCTTGCGTTTGATACTACTGCTTCCCTGGAGGATGTGGCAGACAGGGTTGTGGGACAGGAACGCGCGATCGACGCCATCCAATTCGGGATGGGGATGAAGGAGTCGGGGTATAACATCTTTATCGCGGGGCCGTCGAAAGCCGGCCTGACCTACACAGCCAGGACCTTCATCGAAGATCAGGCCAGGCAGGAACCCACTCCGCCCGACTGGTGCTATGTTTTCAATTTCAAGGAGCAGGACAAGCCCAAGGGCCTCAAAATCTCCGCCGGCACAGGGAAATTGCTAAAGAAGGATATGAATGATTTCATAGCCACGCTGCAGGCGAAAATCCCCGAGGTTTTCGACAGCGACGACTACCGCGCCAAAGAAGGCGAAGTGCACCAGGACTTCGAGAAGCGAAGGAGGGAGTATATCGACGAACTCTCCCAGGAGGCTCGCGAGCAGGGATTCATTCTTCAATTCTCGCAGGTTGGTATGGTCATCATTCCCGCCAACAAAGAAGGCGAGCCGATGACTCAGGAGGATCTGCGCCACCTGAGCGAGGAAGAACGTCAATTCCTGCGCAGCAAGAGCGATGAGCTGCATGAGAGAATGAAGGATACCATCAAGAAAATTCGCGAGGCTGAAAACGAATTCAAGGAAAAGCACACAAAGCTCGACAACGAGATTGCTCTGTTCGTGGTTGGACAGTTAATGGATTCTTACGAGGAAAAATACAAGGACGACCAGCAGGTTCTCGACTACCTCAAGGAGGTCCAAGAGGACATTCTCGAAAACATAGACGATTTCAAGAAGAAGCCCGAAGCTCAGCAGCAGATGCCGGGACAGCCCGTAGCGCCGTTTGCCGTCCCTCCCAAGGAGGCGAATCTGCGCAAGTACGATGTTAACGTGCTCATCGATAACTCGGAAACCAAGGGTGCTCCGGTTGTCATCGAATCAAATCCGGCCTACCCCAACCTCTTCGGCTCCATAGAGAGACAGGCCTGGTTTGGGGCGTTGTTTACCGACCATACAATGATAAAACCCGGATCGCTCCACAAGGCCAACGGCGGCTATCTGGTGATGAAGGCGCTCGACCTGCTTAAATGGTTTATCTCTTATGAAGCTTTAAAAAGGGCTTTGCGTGACAAAGAAATCAGGATCGAAGATCTGGGCGAGCTCTACGGAATTTTCAGCACACGCACGATCCGGCCCGAGCCCATTCCGCTTAATCTAAAGATCGTCCTTACCGGGGACCCCTATATCTACCAGTTGCTCTACAGCCTTGACGATCGCTTCCAGAAGCTCTTCAAGGTCAAGGCCCACATGAGCGACCAGATGGACAGAAAACCGGGCAAGGTCCTCGAATGCTCGAGGATGATCGCCCGCTACTGCAACGACCACCATATAAGGCACCTGGACAAATCGGGAGTCGCCCGTGTGCTCGAGTACAGTGTGGAGCTTACCGAGGACAGGGATAAGCTCACCCTCGAACTTGGGACCATCGCCGACCTGCTTCGGGAATCCAACTACTTTGCCGGCCTGGATGGCAGCGAAATTATTCAGAGGAAGCATGTCGATGAGGCTACAAAAAAGCGTATCTATCGCTCCAACCTTATCGAAGAGCGTGTTAAGGAGATAATTGAAAAAGATATTATATGGGTCGAAACCGAAGGTGAAAAGGTCGGGCAGGTTAACGGCCTTGCCGTGCTGATGACCGGTGATCACGTTTTTGGCAGGCCGAACCGGATCACGGCAACCGTTTCGGTTGGGCGCGAGGGGATGGTGTCTATCGACCGTGAATCGAAAATGAGCGGTCCCACGCATACAAAGGGGCTGATGATTTTAAGCAGCCTCTTCAGGGGCCGGTTTGCCCACAACAAGCCCATAGCTTTCTCCGCCTCGGTGTGCTTTGAGCAAAGCTATGGAATGATTGATGGAGACAGCGCATCGAGCACGGAATTCTATGTCCTTTCCAGCGCAATCAGTGGAGTGCCCTTGAAACAGGGTATCGCTGTAACGGGATCGGTCAGCCAGAGGGGTGAGGTCCAGCCGATCGGGGGCGTGAACTATAAGATCAAGGGCTTTTTCGACATCTGCAAAGCCAAAGGACTCACTGGCGAACAGGGCGTCATGATTCCGCATAAAAACATCCGCAACCTGATGCTTGACCAGGAAGTAGTAGACGCAGTCGCCGAAGGCAAGTTCCACATCTGGCCCGTCGCCACGGTCGAGGAAGGCCTGAAAATCCTTACGGGAACTGATGCTGGCAGTCTTCAAGAGGATGGAAGTTATCCGGAGGGCACCGTCTACAGGAAAGTTGACGACCGGCTGAAGGAGATTTCTGAAATCGTGCGCAAGTTCTCCAAAGAATTGGAAAACGGGGGCAAAAAGTCCGAAGAGGATGAAGGTGGCGCTACTTGCCCTCATGGCGGGCATTAAAGAAGCGGTTTTTCGTACGTAAGGAAAACGCCGCAGGCTCCTCGGGGAATCAGCTTAAAGCCTACCCCGGCGAAAGCTGGATTGCATTTTCTTAAGGAGGAGCAAGGGGATGGTGCGATGAGCACTCCCATGGCGGAACATAATGATTGGCGGCCGCACTTGAGGCAGAAGGCAAGCCAAGTTCTCGCTGCGCTCTCCGCCGAAGAGCGGGAAGCGTTGCTTGTCAGGTGCTGGATGTCCCACGATGCCCGTTGGTATACGGCAGTTGCCCACGAGTTCGGGCTCCATGCCGCCAATAAGCTCAATCAGCTTGCGGCCCATGAAATAGGCAAGGTCGAAGCAATGCGCATCACGCGGGCCCTGGGGCTCGCGCCCGTTGCGACTCTGGACGATTACCTCGCCGTCCAGGAGGTCATCATAGGGCTTGTGGGGCCCGACCTCATCGACTACGAGCTGCTCGCCGTGGGTGACAGCGCGTGGCAGGTTCACGTCAAACGGTGCTTTGCGCACGAGAACGTGACGCGGGTCGGAATCGACGAGGCCTACGAGTGCGGCGTCTTCGCGCGCGTAACGGGATGGATGGACGCCTTGGGCCTGAACTATGAAATGACGCCGGTGCTTGGCAAGTGTCCAAGAGCGCATGGGCGCGAGTGCGCGTACACGTTTAAACTTCAGGGCGGAATTGAACTCACCCGGGGGGGTGCTTAGTGGCCCTGGAATGAAACCCAAAGGGTGGCTGATCGCCGCCCTTTTTTGGCGCCTTATGGCAAGCCCCAAACAGCCTCTGATCTGGATTATCGACAGCAATCACTGGGAGAGGGTAAACTTACGGGCCGTTCTGATCGAGCGCGGTTTCGAGGTGGAAGGCTTTGTGAGCATCTTCCGCGCAGTTGTCATGCTCTACAGGGAAATTGTCGAAAAGCCTGACGCAATCGTTCTCGAAATCAAAAACCTTGTATATCAAAGCCATGAACTGGACGAACTTGCCCGTATCGGAGCGCCGGTCATCCTGCTTACCGGCGTTTATGAAGGCAGGAAACTAGCCGATGAACACAAGTGGGCGGCAGTCCTGCGGAGGCCTTTTACCATCGGGCAAGTCGCACGGACTGTCGAGCGTCTGGTCGGACATGGGCCACGTTGAAGGGCGCTGCGCAGTTAAAGCCTTTTGGTTGCAGTAAATAACATGAGAGCAAACGTGAACAGTTCATTGGCCCTTTCTATTTTAGTCGTCGATGACGAACCCAACATTCGGAAGACCCTTCGTATCTCTCTGGAGGCCGAGGGCCATCATGTTACTTCTGCAAGCAACCCCAAAGATGCGTTGGCTGTGGTCAACGAGCGCTATTTCGACCTTGCCCTGGTGGATCTCCGCCTGGGTTCGGAGTCGGGAATAGACCTGATCCGCGATCTGCTGTCGATCTGCCCGTGGATTAAGTGCATCGTTATTACGGCTTATGCTTCGATTGATACCGCTGTCGAAGCAATGCGGCGCGGCGCCTTTGATTACCTGCCCAAGCCTTTCACCCATGATCAGGTATCGGTTCTCGTCAGCAAGGTTTCTGAGGTCAGAACTCTGGAGCAAAAGGTGGCGTCCCTTCAGGAAAGGCTGAGAGAATCCGTTCCCGAGGCGGTCATCGAGAGCCGCAGCCCTGTGATGCAGCGGGCTTTGGCCATGGCCAGGCAAGTGGCCGACAGTGAAGCCACCATCCTGATTCGTGGCGAGAGCGGGACCGGCAAGACTATACTGGCTCATGCAATACACTCCTGGAGCGGCCGCTCGTCAAAACCTTTCGGGACTATATCGTGTCCTTCTCTATCCGCCGAACTGCTTGAAAGCGAGCTTTTCGGGCATGCGAAAGGGTCTTTTACCGGTGCTTCGCGCGATTATAGCGGACGCATTGCAGCCTGCGACGGGGGAACGCTTTTTTTGGATGAAATCGGTGATTTGCCGCTGTCCATCCAGGCCAAGTTATTGCGGGTGCTCCAGGAAAAAGCCTACGAGCGTCTGGGGGATTTGGAAACAAGAAAGGCCAATATTAGAGTCTTGGCGGCGACTAATATCGATCTTGAATCGGCTGTAAAGACCGGGCGGTTCCGTGAGGACCTTTTCTACAGGCTTGATGTCGTCGAGATTGTGATTCCTCCTCTTAGAGACCGCCGGGAAGACATTGTCCCGCTGGCCGAGGGACTTCTGGCCTTTTTTGCCAGGCAGAACCACCGTCTGATACTGGGATTTGCCGAGGAAGCGTCTGAAGCCCTCAAGAATTACGAATGGCCCGGCAATGTGAGGGAACTCCGAAATGCTATCGAACGTGCGGTCCTGTTGTGTACTGACGATAGAGTCGGAATCCACCACTTTCCGCTCAAGCTCAAGCCTTTGGAGCGCGTGCCGGGCGCCGGAGACCTGGTAACAATGGAAGAGCTTGAAATAACGCACATCCGGCGCGTACTCGCTTCGAGTGCATCCATTGAAGAAGCATGCCGGATTCTGGGAATGGATTCCGTGACTCTTTGGCGAAAACGAAAGAAATATGGGCTATAAATTTGAGCATTTCATTTTGCAATGCATGAAATGAACTCATCCTTCAATTTGAAATCTTCCGAGCTGTCCACCCTTGTCATTTTTTTGCTAATCCATTGAATTCACATAACTTAGTTTTACCTTTCAATTGGCATGTGATTTGCCATACCAGTTAACGAAGGATAGTGAGCATGAGCCTGAAAACAAAACTGGTTCTGACCTCCTGTGGACCTCTGCTGATTCTTCTGGTGGTAGGCCTTATAAGCATCAGGACCATTACGGAGTCCAGCAAGACGCTTGAGCGGATTTTCAGGGAGAACTACGACAGCGTGGCCGCCGGCCTGGCGATGAAACAGGCAATCATGCAAATTGAGCGTGGCGCCGAGCCTCTTCTTTACGAAGGCAGCGCTGACAAAGCGCTTATTGACTCTGCCGTTCGGAGGTTTTCGCAAAGCCTGAAATTCCAGCAGGGAAATGTCACTCTGCCCGGCGAACAGGAACTAACGAATAAGCTGGCAGAATCGTGGAAAACTTACAGGAGCGAACTGGAAACTCTTGTTCAAATGCAGGAGGGCGGCGCTGCGCGCCGGGATTTTTACAGGACTCGACTGTTGCCGCAGTCAGACACGGTTCTCGATGCTGCACAGCACATAATCGACATCAACTTGAACAATATGATCTCTACCGACGGCCAGGTGCGGCAGCAGGCAGCAGAAACGAATCGCAACGTAATCGCGCTGGTGCTGGCGGGAATAGTGCTGGCGCTGATCTTCGTTATCATTATAGGGCCCTCCATGCTAAGGCCGATATCCTACCTAACCCGTTCCGTGAAAGAGATTCAGCAGGGAAACCTCGATCTTGTCGTACAGGCGAGGTCGGGAGATGAAATCGGCCAACTGGCTTCTGCTTTCAACGATATGACAAAGAGCCTGCGTGAATTCAGACGAACGAACCGCGCGAGGCTGATTCGCAGCCAGAAGGCGACCCTGTCTGCGCTTAACTCTCTTTCCGACGCCGTCATTATCTGCAATCCGGAGGGCGTCATCGAGCTTTCAAACGATACGGCCCAGCGCCTGTTTGCCCTCAGGGCGGAGACAACCATTCAGTCGGTAGAAAATGACAAGTTAGGCGAACTCTTCGAACGTGCAAGGCTCGAGATGCGTCCCATCCGCCCGAAAACCTATGATTGGGCTATCCAGGTTTTCATGGATGGAGAAGAACATTTCTTTTTGCCTGAGGCAGTCCCAATTCTTGACGAGGAAAGACGGCTCATCGGCGTGACGCTCATTCTCTCGGATGTGACCAGGCTGCGCAAGCTTGATGAGGTAAAGAGCGGTCTTATTTCGACTGTTTCACATGAACTGAAGACCCCTCTGACTTCCATTAGACTTGCGGCCCACGCGCTTTTGAATGAAAAACTCGGTCCGCTTAACCCCAAGCAGACCGAACTCGTCATTGCCGCTCGAGATGACAGCGACCGGCTAAACCGCATAATCGAGAACCTGCTGGACATCGGTCAACTGGAGTCGGGAGGGTCCACTGTGGAGCTTGTTCCAGTGAGCCCCGAACAGGTCCTTCTCAACGTTGTGGAGGAGATGCGGCCTTCGTACGTGGATCGGGGAGTTTCCCTCGTACTCGACCTGCCCGGAGATATCCCGCAGGTCCTTGCCGACAGGATGAGACTGGAAATCGTCTTTACAAACCTGCTTAGCAATGGGCTGAAATTTACCCCTCCGGGGGGAGAGGTGAAGGTATCGGCACGCATGGACAAGGGTGCGGTGCTTTTTGCCGTTGAGGATACGGGCTCGGGAATACCCGAGGAGTCCCTGCCGCATATTTTTGAAAAGTTTTTCAGGGTGCCAGGCCGCGGCGGGCAGCCGAGCAACACGGGACTGGGACTGGCCATCGTGAAAGAGATCATAGAGGCCCACGGCAGCAAGGTAGAAGTTAGCAGCCAACCCGGCAGGGGCACCAGATTTACTTTCAGGTTGAATGCCGCAGAACGGTTTGCAAACGAGGTGAAGGCAATTTAACGGTCAGGCGCTGCGTTAAACGTAGAAGAATATGGATGGGAAAGACACCGAAATGCGATTTAAAGACTTTTTTCGAAAGGAGAAATAAAAGATGGATTTAGCGATTTGGCTGCCTGGGATGTTTTTCCTTGGGATCGCGTGCATGGTGGTCGTTTTTGTGTTCGTGAAAGGTTGCGAGAAAATATGAGACAAAGGAGTTCAAACGATGATTTACATTACAGCGGCTGTCGCAGTTTTTCTTTTTGTTTATCTCACTGTTGCCATGATACGGCCGGAATGGTTTTAGGCAAGTTTCCGTCCGGAAAGGGTCCTTTTCCGCCCTGGCGGTGTCAATCTTCGGGCTTCCTTGTGCGGCGTACTGAAGTACGCCTCCGCACAAGCCCTCGATTTCCTTGCCAGAACGAAAAATCCCTCCTTTCCGAACCGGAAACTGCAAGTGTCATCCGCTGTTTCTGGATGGACACTAAGCAAGCCCCGGCAACTTACCGATCCTGAAAGGAAAAACAAATGACGTTTATTCAGGTATGGTTACTACCTATAGCACTTCTTGTAACGGCCACCGTTGTAGCGTTCCCGTTGAGCCGTTACATGGCGTGGATCATGGATGGAAAATACCGCCCCCCGGGGGTTTTCCGCTGGTTCGAACAGCGCCTGGACAGCGGTGCGCAAAACTGGAAGCAGTATCTCTTCTCTTTGCTCCTGTTCAACACACTGATGTTCGTCTTCGGCTACCTGGTTCTGGCTCTCCAGCCTTATATGCCGCTTAACCCCAGAGGGCTTACGCTGCTGGCCCCGAGCGCCATTTTCAACAGCATCGTCTCTTTTATGACCAACACTGACCTTCAGCATTATTCGGGTGACCAGCACCTCTCGAACTTCAGCCAGATCTTTTTCGGGATTTTCAACCTCTTCCTGTCCGCTGCGATAGGCCTGGCTGCGCTGACCGCGATTATCCGCGCCCTGCGAAGCGATTCATCTTGTGGCAACTTCTTCGTCGATATATGGCGTGTGCTGGTTTACATGTTCGTGCCAGCCGCCCTTATATTCGGCCTCATTTTCATATCCCAGGGCAGTCCGATGACCTTCCAAACCTCGCACGATGTTTCGACGCTTGAAGCGGGGGCGATGGGCACGACCGACACGGGCGAGGCCAAACAGCAAACAATTATTGTAGGGCCGGTCGCCGCCTTCGAATCGATGAAGATGCTGGGCACCAACGGTGGCGGATTTTACGGCATGAACTCAGCGCACCCTTTCGAAAATCCCACTGGACTGTCCAATTTCTTCAACACCCTGGCTATGATGATTTTCCCGTTCGCCCTGGTATTTATGTATGGCCGAATGGTGAACAAGTTCAGGCACTCGCTTGTAATTTTCGCCGTCATGTTCATCATGATGGCCGGCACGATCTTCTGGACAGTCTATTTCGATACTCTCAAGCCCAACCCTGGATTAACCGGACAGTCTGCGGAACAGAAGTTCGAAGTCCCCAATGCCGCATCTCCCGGAGGAAAGCTTACGGTGAGTCTGCCGGCGGTTCCGAGCTTGCCCGTCGAGCAGCACCTGGGCAATCTCGAGGGCAAGGAAATGCGTTTTGGGACTTCGGCGGGCGCAACTTTTGATGCCCTGACCACCGACGTGACATGCGGCGCCGTCAATGCGGAGGAGGACAGCCTGAACCCGGTAGCTGCTCTTTCGCCTATGGCCGGAATGTGGCTGAACTGCGTGTACGGCGGCAAAGGCGTGGGCATGATCAATATGTTGACTTTCATCATCGTCGGGATCTTCATCGCAGGCATGATGGTTGGAAGAACTCCGGAATATCTCGGGAAAAAAATAGGCGCTCGCGAGGTGACATTCGCAATGATCGCCATACTGATTCATCCCATCTTTATTCTTATGCCCACGGGGCTTTTCTCCGCGACGTCCTGGGGGCTTGCGGCGATAAGCAACCCTGGCGCCCACGGCTTCTCGCAAATCCTTTACCAGTTCTCTTCGGCTACGGCCAATAACGGTTCGGCCTTCGACGGCCTGGGCGTCACGTATGGTTTCTGGAATGCGACCAGCCCGGCCCCGAGCGCGGTGCCATTCGACATCGCCGCAGGTCTGTCCATACTTTTCGGCCGTTTTCTGCCGATTGTCGCACCCGTTGCCATGGCGGCGTCCTTGGGCGCAAAGAAATCGAGCCCGTTTGGTCTTGGCACGCTTCGGGATGACACCATAACGTTCGGTTTTCTCCTGCTGGGGACCGTGATTATCATTGCGGGTTTGCTCTTTTTGCCTGCTGCCGTGCTGGGACCTGTAGCGGAGCACTTTGGTCCGATTCCTTTTGGGGGATAATGGTCAGGATCGCTGATGAAAACCGGTATTAAATACGGCGTGAAAAAGACTCATTCAAAGGAGTTCCAAATATGAGCAGGGAAGTTTCCGATATTAAAAGACCGGCGGAGGAAGCCCGCCCGGTTTCGGATCAGTTTCAGTCGATTCGCCGGGTTAAAGCGCGGAAACTGCTGGAAAAGGAGACCGCAATGGTCGCCTTGAAGCAGGCGTTTGTCATGCTGAGGCCCGACCTCCAGTGGAATAATCCCGTCATGTTCGTGGTCCTGGTTGGGGCTGTTCTTACCCTTCTGTATATTGTCGAAGCTGCATTGGGCGCCACGACGAGCCAGGTGTCCATCAGTTACTTTATAGCCCTTGACGTATGGCTTTTTTTAACGGTGCTTTTCGCCAATTTCGCCACCTCTCTTGCCGAGGCTCGTGGCAAGGCCCAGGCCGAATCGCTCAAAAAAGCCCGACACGACACTGTTGCCTACCGCCTGAGCGCAAAAGGCGTCATAGAAGAAGTCTCGTCGGCTAATCTAAAACAGGGGGACCGGGTCGTAGTAAAAGCGGGACAGGCAATTCCAGGAGACGGAGAAATCATCGAGGGAATAGCCTCGGTTGACGAATCGGCGATAACCGGCGAATCTGCGCCGGTAATTCGTGAGGCCGGTGGTGACCGGTCTGGAGTTACCGGAGGTACGGTCGTACTCTCGGACCGTATCGTGATCGAGATAACGAGCAGCTCCGGCGAATCCTTTCTGGACCGGATGATTGCTCTGGTCGAGGGCGCCATCCGCCAGCGCTCCCCGAACGAGATCGCCCTCACACTCGTCCTGTCAGCATTTACACTGGTCTTTCTCATCGTGGTGATCCCTCTTTTGCCCATGGCCCGCAATGCCGAGCTATACATGCAGAGCTACCTGGGCATTCAGGAGCCTCTGAAAAGTCTCGGAACCGACATCCCGACCCTTATCGCCCTTCTGGTCTGCCTCATCCCGACAACTATTGGCGCACTGCTCGCAGCGATCGGCATAGCGGGCATGGACCGCGCTCTTCAGGCAAATATCATCGCCAAGAGCGGGAAAGCCGTGGAATTGGCCGGTGATATCGACGTCGTGCTGCTCGATAAGACTGGGACCATCACCATAGGCAACAGAAACGCCACCACATTCCTGCCGGTTGGAAAGTACTCGGCCTCCGATGTGGGGCGGCTTGCCGCACTGGCCTCTGCCGCAGATGCCACCCCTGAGGGAAAGAGCATAGTGCAGTTGTTCGAGAAAAATAGCCCGGCTCAGATAGATGTACCGCCGGAGGCCAAGTTCATAGCATTTACGGCCCAAACGCGCATGAGTGGAGTCGACCTGCCCGACGGAAAACAAATAAGGAAAGGCGCGCCGGACGCCATTATTAAATTTATCGGCGGTTTAAGTGGCGGCAGCGTGCCGCCGGGACTCAGCGCGCTGGTCAACAGCGTGGCTTCCCAGGGCGCTACACCCCTGGCCGTCGCCGATGGCCCAGATATTGTAGGGCTGGTCGTTCTTGAAGATATTCTTAAACCGAACATGTCGGAACGCTTCGAACGATTGCGAAAAATGGGGCTTCGGACTGTCATGATCACCGGAGACAATCCGCTTACGGCCGCAACGATAGCAAAAAGGGCCGGAGTCGATGACTTCCTGGCCGAGGCGACACCGGAGACAAAGCTTGCATATATTAAAAAAGAGCAGGTGGGGGGGAAACTGGTCGCTATGATGGGTGACGGCACAAATGACGCCCCCGCCCTTGCTCAGGCAGACGTCGCGCTGGCCATGAACGCCGGGACCCAGGCGGCCAAGGAAGCCGCCAACATGGTTGACCTTGACAGCGACCCGACAAAGCTGATCGAAGTGGTGGAAGTCGGGAAACAGCTCCTCGTTACTCGAGGCGCACTCACAACCTTTTCCGTTGCAAACGACGTTGCGAAATACTTCGCCATCATTCCTGCGCTGTTTGCCGGCACCCTGCCGTGGCTGAAGGTGATTGACGTTATGCACCTTCACTCGCCGACCTCGGCCATCCTCTCGGCCGTTATCTTCAATGCTTTGATTATTCCCGCGCTGATCCCGGTTGCACTCAAAGGGGTCCGCTACCGGCCGCTCGGCGCTGACGCCCTGTTGCTCAGAAACATGCTGATATGGGGTCTTGGTGGCGTGATTTTACCTTTCATTGGAATCAAACTGATCGACGTGGTGATGACGTCCCTGCACCTGGTCAGCTAAAAACGTGAATTTTTCGGAGACGCGGACATGATGAAATATCTTTCTAAAAGCTTTCTACTTTTAGTACTGGGAGTGGTCATCACCTGCATTATTTATCCACTCGTGCTGTGGGTGATGGGACAAACTTTGTTCCCTTTCCAGTCAAACGGCAGCATGATTAAGGGACCGGACGGCAAGTACGTGGGATCCAAACTGATCGCTCAGCCTTTTACAAAGGATGAATATTTTCAGCCCCGGCCGTCTGCGGCGTCTTACGATGCATCCGCATCGGCTTCATCGAGCCTTGCGGCATCGAACTATGGACTGCGGGACAGGGTAGGGCGCTCGCTCGGACCTATCGTGAAGTATAAGAGCGGGCCGAAGGCCGGGCAACTCGTTGCTCCGGACGTCGAGAGTTGGTTCAGTGCTGACAAATACCAGGGAAAACCGGGGATTGTGGCCCAATGGGCGGACCTGCACAATTCCCTCGCCCAGGCCTGGGTAAAAACGGACACCGCCCATAGCGACTATGTGGACGCATGGGCAAAGGCCAATCCAAAGATTGTGGCCCAATTTATCAAGGACAATCCCTCCACTCCCGAGCCGAAGGCCCCCGATCTGGCCGTGGTCTTCTTTAAGGATTTCTCAGAGAAGAACCCCGGGAAATTCCTGTCCGCAACAACTAAAACAGAAGGCGGCAAATCGGTAACGACCTTCGACGTTGTCGATTCGGGCAGTGACATTCAATCGACTTTCTTTTTGATGTGGCGTGAAGACCAACCCGGCAACGAACTCCAGGACGTGCCGGGCGATTATGTCACCGCTTCGGCTTCCGGGCTGGACCCGCATATCAGCATGGAAAATGCTCAGTTTCAACTGGAGCGCGTGGCGTCTAAGAGGGCGGAAGACTTGAAACGCGACCCGGCCCAAATTCAAAAGGAGATCGAGCAGATTTTGCAGGAAAATGCATCGGCGCCTTGGGGAGGACTTGCGGGTGAGGAGTTCGTAAACGTCCTTGAAGTGAACCTGGAACTCGATAAGCGATACGGAACGCCATAACGGCGGTTGCGGTGGACATGCTGGCGTTGGTTCAACCTGTTTCGGATTGTTCGATACCAGTTGACAGGGAGCAAATGCCTTTCAGGAGAGATGAAAATGAACCAAATCCCGACTGGGCATATAGTGACTCGGACCGCACATCGTGTGAAAGAAGCCGGGAGACCGCTCGCCCTGCGAGCGGTCTGCTCCGGGATGGATACTCAGGAGATGGCTGAAGTTCAAGTTCAAGGACACTCGGCATTAAAAGGCCGGCACAGCCATGCTCGGGTGGTAAAGACCCATATCGCCGACACCCCTTCAGCTTTACAACACCTGTTGGGGGAAGACTTTGAGCGGGGGGTAATCGCCTTGGGCACAAGACTCGAATCGGAATATGCCGAGATCAAAAGAGACAGAGATGAACTGGCAAAACAAAATGCACAGCTTTTCGCTCTTCTGGAGTCTGTATGTTTGACCCTGGATGGTTTCGAGATAGAGGCGACTGAATTTGCAATGCGGATGGCACGGCTAAAAGATGAAATCGCCGCCGAAAGGGCCCTGGCAAAGGCCGGACAACGAATGAGAACTGCGGCGGGAGTGAATGAAAGTTGAACACATGTTGGAGGAGCCTTTGCCTGAATCAGATAGAGCGTCTCAATAACGGTTTGCTTCGGGATACTGGAGATAAAAGATGTCTGATTTAAAGGTAAATGTGGACAAGATTTTGGTCTGCGTGAGCACCAGTCCCTCCTCAGCGGGTGTAATAAGATATGCCGCGAGAAGGGCCGATAGCCAGGGCGCTAAGCTGTTTGCAGTGTATGTCGAAGCTCCCCGCGCCTTGCTGCTCTCGGAAGCGGAGCGCAACCACGCCATTGATAATCTGCGGCTGGCAGAGCAGTTGGGGGCGGAGACCTCTACCCTTACGGGCCGCGACGTTGCCGATGAAATAATGAGGTTCTCGCGCCTGAGGAGTATAACGAGAATAATTGCGGGAAAACCGGGGCGCTCACGTCTGAAGAGCATTTTCCTGGGCAGCCCCGTGGATTCTCTGGTGAGAATGGGCGGAGAAATCGACATCGAAATTATTTCAGGTGTTTCCGGCGAACCGGTCGAGACGCCGTATCGGATTCCATCTCAGGAATTTCCATGGTCGGATTATGGGACCGGCTTTCTTTTCCTGGCGTTGGCCACCGGGCTGTGTTTTTTAATGTATCGGTATTTCGATCTGAGCAATCTCATAATGGTCTATCTGCTGGCGGTTTTGGTGACAGCGATAGAATGTGGACGCGGGCCGGCTATTGCTGTTTCTCTCTTAAGCGTACTTGCGTTTGATTTCTTCTTTGTTCCCCCGCGTTTTTCGTTCACTGTGGATGATGCCCAGTATATCGTGACCTTCGTTGTCATGTTTGCGCTCGCCCTTGCTATAAGCCACCTGACGGGGCTGATGCGCAGGCAGACCCAAACGGCCCGTTTGCAGGAGAGGCAAGCAATCGCCATGCATGGTCTTAGCAGGCAACTCGCCGCCACCAGGAGTGTTGAAAAGACACTGCAGACCGCTGTGGGATACATTTCGGAAATCTTCGATTCCAGCGTTGTCGTGCTGCTGCCTGAAGAGGAAAAAAGATTGAAGACGGCCTGCGGTGACCCGTCCCTGGTGTTTATCAAGGATGTGACGAGGCAACTGGAGATTGCGCGGAAGGCATTCGAAACCGGTGAGACTGCAGGGTGGGGAACAAAATACTCGCGTGAGAACGAAGTACTATATGTGCCGCTCCGGGTGGCGGATCTGGTTCTGGGAGTTCTCGCGCTTCGGCCCGGCGATCCGGAACGCTTCCTGTCGCCGGACCAGCCCTATCTTTTGGAATCGCTTGTCAAGCAGGTTGCTCTTTCGCTTGAAGTGGAATATTTGTCCGAAAGCGGCATCCCGTTGCAACGTGACTTCGCCGGTTGGAAAAGAGTGCGGACCGGTTCCGATGCCGATCTGTAGAGCTGGAGGGGGAGGCCAATGTCCGACGAAGACAGGGCTCTTAGCTTTCTTCAACTGATACGCCGTTCGCAACGCGGTAAACTGAAGGTTTACCTCGGTTATGGGCCGGGAGTTGGGAAAACGTGGCAAATGCTTCTGGAAGGGCAACGTCTTAAACAAGCAGGGGTCGATGTCGTTGTCGGGCTGGTGGAAACCCACGGGCGGGCAGAGACGGCCAAACTGATCGAAGGCCTTGAGGTCATCCCGAGAAAGCAGGTTCAGTACCGAGGCATCGTCCTTGAAGAAATGGACCTTGATGCGGTGCTTGCGCGGCATCCAGAAGTGGCCCTCGTGGATGAGCTGGCGCATACCAACGTTCCGGGAAGCGAAAACGCAAAACGGTACCAGGACGTGCAAGACCTCCTGGCAGCAGGCATTCACGTGATCACCACACTCAATATTCAGCACCTTGAGAGTCTCTACGACACGGTGGAAGATTTGGTCGGCGTTAAGGTGCACGAGCGACTCCCTGACTCTATCCTTGCGGAAGCGGACGAGATTGTGAACGTCGATCTGGCGCCTGAAGATCTTCAGCAGCGTCTGCGGGAGGGCAAGATATACCCGCAGGAAAGAGTCCGAACTGCTCTCGACAACTTCTTCAAGCGCACGAACCTCAATGAGTTGCGCGAACTGGCATTCAGGGAGCTTGCATCCCAGATCGACCTTAAGCGAAGAAGCGCTCCCGAAGAGGAGCACGGGACGGCCCCCGACCAGGTAATGGTTTGTTTAAGTTCGCGCGGCCCCAACAGCGCCGGCCTTCTGCGCTACGGATCGAGGCTTGCCGGACGCCTTAACCGCAACTGGTACGCCGTTTACGTCCAGAGACCCATGGAATCTCCCACGGCCATAGACGCCACCACCCAGCGTTACCTCCTGGAGACATTGACCCTGGCCAACACGCTTGGCGCTATCGTCTTCACCTATAAGGGCGAAGATATCGTGGACACCATTCTCCATTTCGCCAGGGAGTACCGCGTTGGCCACATCGTCATCGGCCGTCCGGGGCCGCTTCCATGGTGGAAACGCTTGCTCGGACGAAAAACGGTCGTTGAGCAGTTAATCCTGAAGGCACACGGCCTGACCGTGGTGGTGGTCGACGCAAAGGCCGAACCCAGGCAAGCCGACTTGAACAGGAAACAGTCCTTGCCGAATTACGAGGCGGCATGATCCCCTAGTTTTATTTCGGGGAGCAGGAATCTGCTTAAAGGTCACTCCGGCATAATGAGTTTGATCAATCCGTACATCATCGTCACCTCTGTTATCCTCGGATATATCCAGTAAATTAATTCCCGAATACCAGCCGAGAGTATATTTAGAAAGTTGGGAGAATGGTTTATACCCCAGGTCCCGGTGCCAGGGCATGGTTCCCCAGGCCCGCAAGGTAAAACCAGTTAAAGAGACGGTAGTCAGCACCGGAAATAAGCCGGTGAACATCCGGATCCCAACGGAATTGCCGACAATGCCTGCATGTTCGGCCTGTGTCTGAAGGGCCGCCAGCGCGAATGCGCCCGCGGCCGGTGGCGTTCCATGCGATACAGTCCGGGTAAAGCTCGGCTTGATTTTCATCATAACCTGTTGTTCCATAATTAATAACCTTCCCGCATCCAATACGTCCTTCGACTTATGGAGCAGAACACAAGATACTGATCTTTAGTTTCGCAGAGATTGTCCATAAGCGCCGCCTTCTTGTTCGTTCAGAAACTCAATATCCGGGCTGGCTCCCCCGAAACAGGTTCTGCTCCATAATTTCCAGTTCCGTGCCAAACCGGCAAGGGTCCGTTTTTGAAAGCGAAACGGGACAATTCGAATAAATTCCCGCTCAAAATGGCACAATCTGGTGTTTTTGCGTTTGGTCGTGATACGATTTTGTGCCAATTTGATTGCATATTTTGAACTCATCCTGGCAGTCAAAACCTTCCGAACCTCACTCCAAGGCCACATAAGAGCGTTTGGCAAACAAATTGCTCTCATGGTTAATCGCTGCGCAGCTCCAGAAATATCCATATGTCGCGGGGGCGGCAATTTTTAACGTGGAAACGCGATTCTCGACCTCGAAAAACGCGAAAATCAGAGAACAGACGCAGATCGAGGAAAGCGCCTGCCCCTGATCGATCGGGGGTCTGTGGACTCTCGACACAAATGGCCTGATTGTCGATTGCCCTGGTTTACTTAAACATCATTGATAAGCTCGCAATTCAAACAAGGAGAGAAGGAGGATGAGATGGTAAAAATTGAAGCAATCATAAAGCCGTTCAAAATGGAAGAAGTTCAAAACGCGCTAGTGGAGATCGGTGTGCAGGGGATGACCGTTTTGGAGGTAAAGGGGTTCGGACGACAGAAGGGCCACACCGAGACGTATCGCGGCGCCGAATACACGGTTAATTTCGTACCCAAGTTGATGCTCACGATAGTAGTCAAGGATGAGCAGGGTGATGAGGTGATGAAAACGATCCAAAAGGCGGCCCTCACTGGAAAGATTGGTGACGGCAAGATCTTTATGACCCATTTGGAACAGGCCATGCGTATACGAACAGGAGAAACCGGCCCCGAGGCGCTGTAGGCTGTGCACAAGGGTTGGAGCATATTTAATAAATGTCACTTTGAGTCAAAATCGAGAAATCATAAAGGCTTAAAACTTCACTATCATCTCTATCGAGAGGAGAATAGCAAATGGCTAAAGGGAAAATAGTGCGGGTACTTCTTCCCGTTTCAATGCTCATCGCTTGTATGCTGATCATGCACCCGGCTTTCGCCGAGGAGCCGAAGCCCGACCCCGCTGGAATTGCGACGGGCACCAAGGCGGATGCCCTGGATGCGAGCGGTGCTCCTTTTGTTGTTTCTGAGCCTACCGACACGAAAGACCCTGACTATGCAAAGAAGAAAAACGAGTTCGACGAATACCAGGCCGAGGCAGAAAAAGAGCCGCTCGCGGTCAAACTGGCCGATACAGTCGGACATGTCCGGATTGCGACTAACTTCAGCTGGACTCTGCTCACAGGATACCTGGTTCTCTTCATGCAAGCGGGATTCGCCCTCCTCACCTGCGGGCTCGTACGCAGGAAGAACGCCGGCCATCTTATGATGCTTAACTTCGCTGCGTACGTCTTCGCCTTCCTGGCTTACTATGTATGCGGCTACGCCTTTCAGTTTGGCGCCGTCGCAGTGAATGCGGCGCCAACGAATCTCGGGGGGATACCTACTTTGAATGAATTCCTCATTGGAAGCGGCCAGTGGGGTTTCTTGGGCGGCAAAGGCTTTTTCTTAAGCGGTCCGGCCTACGACGCTGGGAGCAATGCCCTCACGCTCTTCGAGGTCGTGTTCATGGAGACGGCCGCGTATATTATCGTGGGCGCCATCTGTGAGAGGATCACTTTCTGGGGATTCCTCCTTTGCGAGATATTTGTTGGTGCCTTCCTGTACCCAATATGGGGTTGTTGGGTCTGGGGCGGCGGCTGGCTATCGCAGCTTGGCACCACCATGGGCTTTGGCCATGGCTACGTGGATTTCGCCGGCTCGACCGTTGTCCATGGCGTGGGCGGCTTCTGCGCCATGGCGCTCGCCTATATCCTCGGCCCACGCATCGGCAAGTACGGTAAGGACGGCAAGCCTCGAGCCTTTCCAGCACATAACCTTGCGTTTGTCGTGATTGGCACATTTATTCTTTTGTTCGGCTGGATGGGTTTTAACCCGGGATCAACCCTTGGCGCCTCGGACTTGCGCATTTCAGTGATAGCCGTGAACACCAATCTCGCCGCTGTTGCGGCTTCGGCGACGGCGTTGCTCTTCTGGTACTTCAAGTTCGGCAAACCGGACATTTCGATGGCGTGCAATGGCATGCTCGCGGGTCTCGTTGCCATTACCGCGCCTTGTGCGTTCGTTAGCCCAAACTCCGCCGTCATGATCGGCATCCTTGCCGGCATCCTCGTTTGTTTGGGGGTTCTCTTTAATGAGCGGGTGATCAAGGTCGACGATCCCTGCGGGGCTATCTCCGTGCACGGATACTGCGGCTGGCTGGGAGCCGTTTGTGTCGGTATTTTCGCCGATGGCACCTACGGGGCAGGCTGGAACGGCGTCGGAGCGACAACGTACCTTGGCACAGCAGGCCAGGGTGTGACGGGTCTTCTCCATGGGGACGTGTCGCAGTTCTTCACGCAGCTTGGCGGAGCCACCTTCCTGGGGCTGTACGCATTCGGCTTTACCTTCGTGGTGTTTAAAATCGTGAACGCTATCTACCCGCTGCGCGTTTCCGAAGAAGTGGAGAGGGAAGGCCTCGATGTGCCGGAGTTCGGTATGCCCGCCTACCACGAGGGCGAGTATGTCCAGTAGGACAGAGCATTGTAGATCTCTTTGAGAAATTTTAAGCTGTAAACTCAACCCGGAAAAGATGAGAACACAAAGTCAGGCCTTGCGCTTGCCTTTGTGTTTTCTCTGTTCCTGACGCATCCACAGATTCGAGATACATCCAGATAGATGCTGGAGGTTCCATTGGGCGTCCAACAAAAGCATTTGGGCAATAGCCCCCGCATTCTTGACAAACAGAAACGCCGGAGCATGCCGGTCGCCCAGATAACGCTATCTGTTTGCCAAGAGTGTAGGTGTGACCCCTCATTTCACTTGTGTAGAATTATTTGCCAGGTTTTCCGAATTGACGTCGCTATCGGAAAGCATTATTGTGCAATCCGCCAAATAGCCGAGTCCAATAATTTGGAGCGGGGGACCCATCAACATGGGGCGAAATACCGGGAAACCGGTGTAGGGCAACCTCTTCGGCCCTAGCCCGTCAGCTAACCTCGCAGGCGTCGAGGGGGATTAAGCCACCTGGATCCCGCACAGTTTTGCGTTGGTTCTATTTTAGGCATCAATCCGCTATGGCAAGCCCCCTCCTCAGGCTTTCGGCAGATAAGCCGAAAGCGCCCTATAGCCGTCCCTGACTCGGAATCCGAGCGAATGGCCACTGTAAGCGCCCGAGCCAAAGTAGCTTAAAGAATTGAAGAGATGAAAATCCTCATTCTGTCGCTCCTCAATCTGAGTTTGATCGGTGTTTTTGCCTATCTAATGCGGAGGCCGAACCTTCTCACCTTCTCCCAGACGGGACGACTCTGGTTGACCTGGCTGGCCGTCGCCATAATCACTCTGATGGACGAATTTACGTCCATCTTCTACGCCCCGGCCGAGGCCTACAGATTCATCGGTTCGAGCGCCATAATTTTTATCGCACTGACCAGCATTCTTGTCCGGTTCATGAGCACCCGGTTTACCGAAATCGCTGAAATCCTGGAATATAACGGCCTCATAGGGGGAGGAGTCTATTCTTTCTCCTATCTCGTGCTCGGTCCGATGATGTCGTTTGTGGCGGTTTCCTCCATTATGGTCGATTATACGCTTACTGCCTGCATCTCGGCTGTTAGCGCCATTCTAAATGCGGCATCTTTTTTCCCTCAGGTTTCCGAATCCTCCTCTCTGGTTGTTTTTCTCGTGCTCGGAATACTCTGGGCAATTGCAGGGCTGAATATTCTCGGCATCAAGGAAAATGCGAGGTTCACCTTTTTCGTATTCATTCTGGCCGCATTCATTATCCTTAACCTTATTGTTTCAGGGATAGTCGAATTTGACAGCACCGCTCTGACACGTCTGAAAGAGTCGGGAGCAAATTCTTTAAAGCCGCTTGAGACCGGCTCCTGGATTCATGATTACGGTAATTTTATATCTCACATCGCATTTTGTATTCTGGCCTATTCCGGGATCGAATCGGTGATTCAGACCGCCGGTTTCGTGCGAAGCTGGCGTGAGATCCACAAGGCCTATATTTTCCTGGCCGTTACGGTGGGCATCGCGACGCCCCTGGTGGCAGCCCTGGTTCTTTGCACTCCTATTAATTTCAGCGAGCACGAGGGCGATCTGATCACCTATTATGCGACGCAGATCAACGGGACCTTCTTCGGCATCCTGGTTGCCGGACTGGCAAGCATCACTCTGATGATGGCCGTGAACACCGCCTTTGTGGCCTCCAGCGAACTGCTGGAGCGCGTAGCACACCGCTATGGATTCCACTGGCTGATCGTGACAAATCAGCGCCACTCGCTCTACCGGATTCACCTCCTCAATGCGCTCTTCTTTTCGACGATTATCATCATTACCAGCGGCTCTCAGAAAATTCTGGCCGACATGTACGCAATAGGCCTTGTAGCGAGTTTTTGTATCAATATGGGATCGCTTTTGATCTACCGCTATTTTACCGGCACCAAGGAAGTAATCCCCTACTACACGAGCCGCGTCGGTACGCTTATTCTCTGGATCATCCTGGTTAGCTGCTTCATTTTTCTGGCGATAGACAAACCACACGGCACGGCCCTCTGGGCAGGCATAACGGCTTTTGTGCTTGTGGCGGGAACCCTGCTGGCAAAGAAAAGGGCGCCCGAAATCGTAGAGATCGGTCAGGCCGACAATGAGATGGAAATGATACTCTACCTGGCCGAGTCATCCTCGCCCGACATACACGTGATCTTCCGCCGCCCACGCGAGGAGTCCCTTGGAGAACCGAAAGACAACGAAGCTTACATAACCTTCTATACGCCGCGCCAGGGCATCCCGCCCAAAATGGCGAAGAACCATTTTCGTTTCCCTCTGATCCGAAGCCGGCTATACCAGCGTATTCTACTTCTGCTCAGGATTGCCGAATACGAATTGCCGGACAGAAACATTACCGTCCACTTCGGCTGGCCGCTGTCCTCGTGGCTCGACAGGCTCGCCATTGGGGTCATGGTGTTCAATCTGATGACCCTGCCGAGGAAATTCCCTCAGTTTAACTTTGAAATCGGCTATATCGGGTGCCGCGTTGCCTCGAAGGAAAAATGACCCCGGCTTTGCGGATCGCCGGGCTGAACCTCCGCTCAGGTTTGATGGAAGGGTGGATCTGCTCGCTCAGCGGAAGCAAGCCTAAAAAATCGGTCCGAATTATTTTTCTTTGGTCTTTCAGCAAGCAATTGCACTGTCCGGGCAATTTCCTCCGGTGTGACCTCGCGCCTGAGCTTCTCCATTTTTTCCATCAACCGGGCGAACCGGATGGATTCGGCCGCGCTGACCCATTCGAGCTGGAGCCTTTCCGGCCTTATTGCGAGCTTTTCCATTTTTCTGTGAATTTTCTCGATACGTTTAACGGTCCACTGGTTGGCGTTTATGTAGTGGCAGTCGCCGATGTGGCAGCCGCTGACAAGAATTATCGCCGCTCCTTTTGCCAATCCCTCCCATATGAAAGACTCGTCCACGCGGCCCGAGCACATGGTCCGGATCAGCCGAACGGTTGGCGGATATTGAAGGCGTGAGACTCCGGCGTAATCGGCCCCGGCGTACGAGCACCAGTTGCATGCAAAGGCAAGAACCTTGGCCGCCGGCTCTTCCGATAGGACGCTGTCAACCTGACCCATAATCTGTTCGTCTGTAAAGTGGTTCATTACAATCGAATCGAACGGGCATTCGGCGGCACAGGTACCACAACCGGAACAGGCAGCAGGGTTTACGGATGCCGCAATTTTGCGCTGCACATCAAGCGAAATCGCCCCGTAAGGACATACCTCGGCGCATTTTCCG
The DNA here is from genome assembly GCA_052143075.1 of Syntrophobacteraceae bacterium. Taxonomy (GTDB): domain Bacteria; phylum Desulfobacterota; class Syntrophobacteria; order Syntrophobacterales; family Syntrophobacteraceae; genus SbD1. The sequence continues at coordinate 42,296 of JBKQTS010000207.1, forward strand.
CAGATTTTGCACTTTTCGGGAATCACTTCTGCCGTAATGGGGTCGGAGAGCATTTCGCCGCTGTGGAGCAGGCGAACGATACGCGCTGCTGCTGCGGACCCCTGGGTGACCGACTCCTTTATGTCTTTGGGTCCCTCGGAGCATCCGGCGAAGAAAATGCCCCTGGTGGCCGAATCAACCGGCTGGAGCTTGGGGTGGGCTTCCAGGAAAAATCCGTCGGGCGAGAGCTGAAGTCCAAACATCTCCTGGAGTTTCTTCGTCGTTTTGGAAGGTTTCATGCCGACCGCCAGCACCAGCATGTCAAGGTCGTGGAAGGATATCTTGCCTCTTGCGCTGTTGTCGACGGCAACCCGCAGCCCGCCTTCGGCGGTTTCGATCACATTGCCGGGCAAACCCCGTATATATTGTACGCCAAGACTTCTGCTCTTCCTGTAGAGGTCCTCGAAACCTTTTCCGAAAGCACGGATGTCGATATAAAAGACCTTTATGTTTATTTTCGGATAGTGTTCCTTCAGGATCAGGGTGCTCTTGACCGTGTTCATACAGCAGACATTCGAACAATATGAGGCGCCCTTCCTTGCCGAGCGCGAACCGACGCACTGAACGAACCCGATCGACCCGGGGGTTTGCCTGTCTGTCGGCCTGATCAGCTCACCGCCGGTCGGACCTCCGGCGCTTATCAACCTTTCAAACTCAATGCTGCTCAGCACGTTTTCATAGCGCGTATAGCCGTACTCGTCGAGTTCCGTAGGATCGTAGGCTTCCAGGCCGGTGGCGACTACGACGCTTCCCACATTTTCTACCACTTCCTCATCTGACATGTGGAAGTTAATGCACTTCTTCTCGCATACCTCGGCGCATTTCGCACAGACGACCGGGTTGTGACCGAGGCATTCATTGATGTTTATTACATAAGCGGAAGGCACTGCCTGCGGAAAAGGCGAGTGGATGGCCCTCCTCGAAGAAAGACCGGAGTTGAACTCATCGGGGCGCACGACCGGACACACTTCCGCGCAGTCGCCGCAAGCGGTGCAGTCCTTCTCGGATACGTAGCGTGCTTTTTTTAGAATCCTGACCTCGAAGTTACCGACATATCCTTTGACGTCGATCACTTCGGAGAGAGTAAGGAGCTTTATTCTGGGATGCCGACCGGCATCTGTCATCTTCGGCCCGAGTATTCAAATGGAACAGTCCATTGTGGGGAAGGTCTTGTCAAGTTTCGCCATCTGGCCGCCAATGGAGGGTTGTCTTTCGACCAGGACCACCTCGTAGCCGTTATCGGCAAGATCGAGCGCCGCCTGAATTCCAGCGATGCCTCCCCCTATTACGAGAGTCCGCCTGCTGAGCGGTATTTTTCGGCTCTGGAGAGGATCGAGCCTGGCGGCCCTCGCCACTGCCATTCGCACCAGGTCGACGGCTTTGCCTGTAGCGGCTTCCGGTTCGTTGATGTGAACCCAACTGCACTGTTCTCGCAGGTTAGCCATTTCGAGCAGGTAAGGATTGAGGCCGGCGCTCTCGAGCAGCTGCCGGAAGGTGGGTTCATGGAGCCTTGGAGAGCAGGAGGCGATCACCACGCGGTCAAGCCCGAGCTCGGCAATATCTTCCCTGATGCTCTGCTGACCGGGTTCCGAGCACGCATAGTGGAGATCTCGCGCATGAACGACATTTTCAAGTTTGGCGCTCTCAGAGGCAACTCTGGGGCAATCGACTGTTCTGGCGATGTTCAATCCGCAATGGCATATAAAGACACCGATTCGTGGACTGTCACCGTGTATTGAGGGTTTTTGCACGTTAAGACCTCTGGTTGTCAAGTATCAAGTTATTCCCACTGTATTGTTCGGGCCAGAATTGAGGTAAGGTCGGCCATCTCCATTCGGATTTCATTTCCCAGGAAAGGGTCTTCCATAGCGCACTTGAGGTGTATCTGGCATTTTGGGCAGGCCGTTACCAGTAGGTTGCTTCCGGTCTCTTTTGCCTGTCTCAGCCTGTTTACCTGCATGGCTTTGGAGTAGCTGTCGCATCCGGTCCATGCACAGTTTCCACAGCAAAGGGAAGAGGCTCCCCGGTCGCGCATTTCGCTGAAGCCGCTCACGTTGAGCCGTTGAAGAAGATTTCTCGGCAATTGGGATCCGGTTTGCGTGCGGCTGAGCCTGCAAGGGTCCTGAAAGGTTATCTTCCTGTTGAGCTTTGAGAAACCGATGGCGCCTTTGCTGATTTGGGCTTCTGCGAGTTCGAAAATGTGGGTCACTTTGAAGCCGGTTTCGATCCCGTTTTGGGGATAGTCGCGCGAGAAGGCCCGGTAACATTCCGGACAGGCCGTAACCAGTTCTTCGATTCCCATCTGCGAGATCAGTTCCACATTTAGCCGGGCGAGTTTGACAAAGTGATCGCGGTCCCCCGACCAGAGCAGATCATGGCCGCAGCACCTCTCGTTTTGCATTATTGCCGGATGAATATCGAAAAAGTTCATGAGCCTGAGCGCATCGACCAAAATGTCGCTGGTGCTTATGCCCAAGTGATTCTTGAAAAAAGTATCGAAGTAGGGAGCGCACCCTCCGAAAAACAGTGTTTTGCTTTCCGGGTCGGTTTGAATTTCGGGCGGCAGCCATCTCCAATGCTCCACCGGCAGGTTGGGCGAGGTCAAAGCACGCATGAGGGAATGGAAAAAACCTTCATGGGCTTCGAACCGTCCATTCCCGGATGCTGCGTTGCGCATCTCTTTTATAAAATCCGGAAAGCTGACCGCAGAAGGGCATCGATCATAGCAAAGACCGCAGGTAAGGCAGGACCAGATGTCCTCCTTGATGCAGGAGGAGTCGAGGTCGCCCGCTACTACGGCGTTTGCGATTGCTCTCGGGGAAAACTGTTTCCCCGAAAGAGCTACCGGGCATGCGGATGAACATTTGCCGCAGTCCTGGCAAGTGTTGATATTGTATGCGGCCATAATAGATGCAGCCGACTCGGGAGAGAGTGCAGATTTTTTTGTGGGACGTGGGGGTTCGACGGGTGTTTTGCCCAGTTGCTGAATCCTGTTTCTGAACCCAGTCAAAAAATCGAGCAGCTTTGAAGGCTGGTCGGGATAGAACGATGCGAAGCCAAGCCGCTCCTCTCCCAAACCCAGCAGACGAAGAATCCCCCTGGTGTCCTCCACATTTCTTTCGGCAACACGGGTCCCGATCCCGTAACGGCAGGTGCCGGGCTCGCACCCGGCCAGGGCGACCCCGTCCGCCCCGGTTTCGAACGCCTTGAAAAGGAGCGACTTGGTGATTCGGCCGCTGCAAGGTATTCTTATCATCCGGACCTCGCGGGGCAGCGGAGCAAGCGTGTCCTGCAGGGTCTGGAATGCGGCGTGAGGGCACCAGTTGCACAGGAAAAGTATTATTTTGAGATCATCTTCCATGAATCTTTATCCGGTCAGGGCGTTGCTTCAAGAACCCCGAGCCGTTACCTCCTCAATCATCTGCTCCAGGAAGAGCCTGTCGCGATAGGGGCTGTCAGCGGCGTCGGACGGACAGATCGAAATGCAGTTGCCGCAGCCCTTGCAAAGGGCCTCATCGACAACCGCATAACCAGACCCCATCGTGTTGGCATGAAAGCTCACCGCTCGATAGGGGCAAGCATTCACACACCGGCCGCATCCCCTGCAAAGGTTCTTGTTTATGGAAACCGTGTATCCCTTGTTTTGCCTGGGCCCCCGAGGCATGACGGTGGCTGCGAGAATACCTGCCGCTGTGCCCTTGATTCGTTCAGAGGCATTGATGGCTGGTGGACTGGCCAGCAGAAGCCCCGGTATCGAAGTGGCCCCTGGAACGAAGAAGGGGATTCCTCTGAGGCCTTTTGCCTGCATAGAGTAGGCAAACTCATGCGGTGGCATGTCCGGGTGAGGCATATAAGCTATATTTCTTCGTGCGCAGGCTCCCAGAATTACCGCTCCCGCGCTGAAAACCTGGTGGGTCCTGTCTTCCATAGTCACCACCACCCGAAAGTCTCCCACTGTGCCCTTAAGGGACCTGGCGCACGATCCGAGAAATGCGTGGACGTTGGGATAATCCGGTACCGATGGAAGCGGCCTGTCGGGGCTTCCGAACAAAAAGACTTCCATTCCCATTTGACCCAGGGTCTGAGCACTCCTGAGCGCGGCTTCGGATTGACCGATTATGGCGGTTGTGAAGTTATACTGGCGCGCCGGCGTCGGGAGGGACTTGAGATGCGCCGCGCGCCGGATCGATCTTTGAAGGAGTCCTTTGAAGCGGCTTACAGCCAGAGCTGACTCACTCTTTAACAGAGTAAGCGCCTCGCCTCGAAGGTTGCACGTCTCGGCCATTGCCCTGGCTATACCGGTACCCTGGAAGATCGCAGCCTTCAGCCTGCTTCGCTGGTCGGTGCAGGAACTGCATATGAGGTCCAGGGGGCAGCACACGCAGGAAGCGAGTACGAATCGGGTGAGGCCTTTTTCGCGAATCGTTCTTAGTATTGAAGCGGCGCCTTCAAGTGTGCACGCCGACGGAACCGACTCGGCGTATTCCACCGGTGAGTCCTCCGGAAGACAGGAAATGAACCTGTCCAATTCCGGGTCCCATCCGAGCGAATCGTTGCATCGGCATACAAAAACACCGATGCGAAGATCTGGTGTGAGTTGCGGTCCAGGAGGCGAAAACGAGATGCCATGTCCTTTCATGCGCGGAGCGCTGTCGCCGAGCAGCACAACAGCTTCCGCTGCAGCGGCAAAACCGCGCAGCGTCATGCCAAAAATGTCAGGTTTGACGGCCTTTGAACTGTATGCACGGATTACGTCCTCGCCTTTCACTCCATGAGCGGCGGCCGGGTCGGCGATAATGACGACCCCAGCGTGTTCGACCGCTTCAAACGAATCGTCTGAACAGGAAATAGCCTTCGCACTCGAGCATGCCTCGACACACTGAAAACACTCCGAACATACGCCGCACTGGAGACATCTGGACGTCTCTGAGTGGAGCTGATCTTCAGTCAGGCCGAGGGCGACCTCGACGGAAAGCTCCCTGCGTGAAGCGGTACGACGCTCCGGCATCCTGGCTCGAGGAACAGACGGAATTTCTGCTGTGATCTCCGGAAAGTCTAATTCCTGCGGACGGGACAAAGAGCAGCGCTCAGCGGATTGCCCGGTCAGAAAACTGTTAACGGCCATAGCAGCCGCCCGGCCGGAGGCCATAGCAGATACGACCGTCGATGGTCCGGATACTGCGTCGCCTGCTGCAAAGACATTATTGGCGCGCTTTCTTTCTTTGTCGTCCGTCCGGGTGAGCCCGTCAGGGATGGCAGGGTTTTCTGCATAGCCGTCAAAAAGAGCCAGGTTTCCTGTCTGGCCTATTGATATAACGGCGCGTTCGAATTCAATATCGAACGGCTTGCCGCCTTCAATCGGGACCGGCCATGGGATCCCATTGAGGTCGGGTCGGCCGGGGATGGTCGGGAGGAGGCGTATAGCCTTCAGCCTGCCGCCATCTCCCAGAAATTCGGCAACTTTGAGGCTGGTCTTTATCTCTACTCCCTCTCTTAGCGTCTCTTCCACCTCCAGAGCATCCGCAGGGAGCAGATCCTCGGGGAACCATGAAATCAATGTCACTTGGGCGCCAAGCCGAACAAGCGTTCGTGCGGCTTCAAAAGCGGAGTTGCCGTCGCCTATGACCGCAGTTTTGCCGGAAACACACTTTATTTCACCCCGATGCACGGCGGATAGAAATGAGACGCATCCGACAACCCCGTCAAGTTTTTCTCCAGGGACATTCAGCTTTCGGTCTTCCCACAATCCTGTGGCCAGAACAATCGCCGAGAAATCCCGAGCGTTCCGTGAGGATTTATATTCGCAGCTCAGGCGGAATTCGATTCCAATCCGGTGAAGGTATTCGATTTCCTGGTCGAGCACCGGGCGGGGGAGCCGGTAAGGCCCGATTCCGTAACGCAAAAGGCCCCCCGGCTCTTTTTCTTTCTCAAAGACCGTTACCTGGTATCCGAAGCGGATAAGGTCTGATGCTGCAGCAAGTCCGGCAGGTCCCGAACCCACCACGGCAATTTTTTCGGGCCGGGTCCTGGCTGGTTTTGCCTTAGCCAGGTCGGGAGACGCGTTATCGGCAATGAAGCGCTTGATGTCGCGTATGGCAAGGGGTTCATCCAGATCGTTCCTTCGGCACGCAGCCTCGCATGGATGAGTGCAGATCCTTCCGCAGATGCCGGGCAAAACGTTGTCCTTCCTGATAAGCTCGAGCGCATCCGTGTACTTCCCGGTGCGCGCCAGGGCCATGTATCCCTGGACGTTAACTCCCAGAGGGCAATTTGCCTGGCACAGAGGAGTCCTGCGCTTATCAATTACCGGCCTTCCAGGAAGGGCGTGCCTCCCTCCGTACTTTAGGGCCTTTGCACCGTTAGGGCCGACTGCCGGACAATTCTGCGAACATAGACCGCAAAGGATGCACTTATCTGCGTCAACGTAAGAGGCCGTTTTTTTATAACGTATAGAAAATCCCTGGGGCGTGTGTTTGATCGACTTGATTGAAGCGGGAAGAAGAAGCCTGATCCTTGGATTTCTCATTATTCGAAGAAGCCCCGGTCGCAGAGCATAGTTGAAGCTAACCCCCGAGGGCATCCGCCAGATATCTGCAGCCAGTTTCTCGTTGAGGTCAGGGTCTTGGTCAATCAGTGTGACCGGTATCCCTATCTCGCCCAGTTTACTGGTTGCAGCGATCCCCGCCGGTGTAGCGCCGATTACACACACTTTCTGGAGGCGTTCCTTGAGATTTTTCATGAACCTGCCCCCTTCTTTGCGGCGGCCTTTTTCTGCCTGGCCTTGAGCAGCGCCTGACCGAAATCGTAGCCCTTGTTGAAGGCGGCTATGTTTACGTCCTCAGTTCCCTTGGGGACGGAATCGGCTACAGAGGCGAGCATGCCCTTCAGGGAAACTGCGCAGGTTATCGAGGTTACAAAGCCGAGCATGACGATATTGGCCATCATCTTTCTGCCAAGTTCTTCGGCAATTCGGGTTGCAGGGATCGGGAAAACGTCCCCGCGGGCATTATCGGTGGACCTCACCATGTCCTGATCGATAATCAGGATTGCGTCGTCTTTGAGAAGATGGCGGTATTTCTCGTATCCCATCTGGGACATGCACACGAGGATGTCCGGATTGCGCACGTAAGGGTAATGGATTGGTTTGTCCGATATGATTAACTGGGCGCTGCAAGACCCGCCACGAGATTCAGGGCCATAGGACTGTGTAAAAGTGCTCTCCCGATGGTCTGTAAGACAAGCCGCCGTCCCGAGCACCTGGCCGGCAAGGACTATGCCTTGCCCGCCAAGGCCGGTGATAATAATCTCTTTTTTCAGTTTTTCGGTCGTGGTCCCGTCCATTGCACACTCACTCGACTCTTGTTATCAGCCTTCGGGGCTCAATTCTTCTCGATTGAATTTCGATCTCATGACGCACGCGGGCGGCATATTTTTTCGTAGCTCTCCAAAAAGGTCGGCTTGTCGTACTCTACGAATTTCCCAAGAGTTATGCCCTGCTTGAAGTCCAGGATAACTTCGGCAGGATTTGCGCCATTTTTTACTATTGCTTTTTCCTGAAAGAGTTTGAGCGAATCAATCGGTTTCTGCCTGTTTCTGCGGCCGTACCCGGTAGGGCAGGGGGCCAGAACCTCAATGAACGAAAAGCCCCGGCGCGCAAGGGCTTCCCCGATCGACTGAGTAAGATCGCGCGTATGAAGCATTGTCCAGCGGGCAACGTAGGTGGCCCCGGAAGCGTATGCCAGCAGGGGCAGGTTGAATGGCGGCTCGGGATTGCCAAACGGTGTGGTCGACGTCTTGGCCAGACTGGGGGATGTCGGTGCAACCTGTCCACCCGTCATTCCGTAATTGAAGTTGTTTACGCAGATCACCGTCAGGTCCATATTCCGTCTGGCCGCGTGAAGGAAATGATTTCCACCGATTGCAAACAGGTCTCCGTCACCGCTGAAAACGACAACGCTCAATTCGGGATTGGCCAGCTTCATACCGGTGGCAAACGGGATTGCCCGCCCATGAGTGGTATGATAGGAATCGAGCTTGACGTATCCGGAGCCTCTTCCCGAACACCCTATTCCGGAGACTACTACGGTGTTTGTCAGGTCCCCCCCGGCTGATTGGATGGCGATCAGCGATGCAGAGAAAGCCGTGCCGATTCCGCATCCGGGACACCATATGTGCGGGATGCGATCGGTTCGCAGGATGTTATCGAGTGGATGTTTCATTCTGATTATCCTATTAGGAATTAAGGAATTCAGAAATTAAAAGCAAATACCAACATCAATCTCACAATTCCTAAATTCCTAAATTCCTTAATCCCTGAATTGCCCCGAGTATCTGGCCGGGCTCGATAACCGTCCCTCCTGCATGACCGACCAGCAGGGCAGGGGCCATACCTGCAGCGCACCTTTGCACCTCCAGGTGAATCTGCCCCAGGTTCAATTCCACCGTTATCAGGCACTTCACCCGTTTTGCAAGCTCTCTTATTGCATCCTCCGGGAAAGGCCATACGGTTACCAGTCGCAAAAGACCGGCTTTTATGCCTTGTCCCCGAGCCTCATCGACGGCGGCCAGGCTGCTCCGTGAACTGATCCCGTACGATATCAGCGCCACATCGGCGTCCTCCAGCCGATACTCCTCCACCTGGATGATCTTATTGAGGTTCGTCCGGATTTTTTCCGTTATTCGCGAGACCATCTCCGAATGCGTCTCGGCGGTCATCACAGGATAGCCTTTTTCGTCGTGAGTCAGACCCGTAACGTGCACCATATAGCCCTCGCCGGCATGAGCCATTGGCGCTACTCCATTGGAGCCGGGATGAAATGGTTTGAAACGGTCCTTTCTTCCTTTAGCGCGCGGGCGGGATTGGAGCCTTATTTTTGATGGATCGGGTATGACGACCCTCTCACTTAGGTGGCCGACTACCTCATCGGCCATTATCATTACGGGGAGTCTGTATGTTTCGCTCAAATTGAAAGCGGTAATGGTCTGGAAGAAAAGCTCCTGGGGCGAAGAAGGGGCAAGGGCTATAATCTCGTAATGACCATGGGAGCCCCACCTGGCCTGCATCATATCGCCCTGGGCGCCGAGCGTCGGGAGGCCCGTCGAAGGACCTGCACGCTGCACGTTTACCACAACACATGGAGTCTCCGTTGCTAACCCGAGTCCGATGTTTTCCATCATCAGACTGAACCCCGGACCGGAGGTCGCTGTCATGCTTTTTGTTCCGGCGCAGGAAGCGCCAAGAACTGCGGCCATGGCGGATATCTCATCTTCCATCTGGATGAAGATACCGCCAACTTCCGGGAGCCTCTTTGCCATGTGCTCGGCTATTTCGGTGGCCGGTGTGATAGGATAGCCGGCAAAGAAGCGGCAGCCGGCGGCAAGCGCCCCCTCAGCGCATGCCGAGTCTCCGTTGATGAAATGCTCTCCGGTGAGAACTGCAGTCTTCATAAGAGGAAAAAATCCATAAAAGTTAATGGCTTGAAAGCTCGGTAACCCTTTGCGCCGGAGCTTCGAGCGAGTAGATCGCAAAATCGGGACAGATAGCCTCGCAATAGTGACAGTTGACACACAAATCAGGCTGCTTTATCGCCGGAGGGTGGTATCCTTTCGAGTTGAACCGCTCTGAGAACTCGAGGACATCTCTTGGGCAATATTCGATACAGTAGCCGCACCCTTTGCATCGGTCTTCTATGATATAGACCACCCCTTTGGAAACCACGATCTCTTCGGTATCCAGGGGAACGCGCCAGAATTTCATCTGTTGACCTCTCCGAACGTAGTTAACTGGTGAGCGACTGCGTTTTTGAGATATCAGGCAATTTTGTGAGCAAGTCAAGATAAATGAGATTGCAAAATAATGGAATTGGCTGGTTTGGGTATTTTTTCCGGGGGGGAATGGGCAGTTCAGATGAAGATGCAGCCTTTGATCGACTCTAAGGGGAAAAATACGGTGTTTTGGCCTCAGAAGAAAAACATCGACAATGTCGGTAAAGTCTAAGATCCACCCTTGCCCCTTATAGAAAAGGGGGGGGTAATTCCATAAATCTCTCGATCCAGTTCACCAGTTTATCAGGATTTTCTTTCCGCCGTCCTCGGCCAATACCCGATAATTAAAATCAGGATGCAATGAAACTAGCGACTCCATCGACTTTTCTTCGCTGAACAGGAAAATCCTTTTTCCGGACTTCCACTCCTTGAGCAGTTCTTCCTGCGTGAGGCACAGCCTTGGGGCTGTTTTATCATGCAGCCCGTACCATAGAACGCCGAACCCGCCGTCAATGACGTGAACCTGGAGACCCGTGTAATAATTGAGGGTTGAACCTTTCTCGTAAAAATCGTTTATGACGATCTCATCTCCCGGCCGGTAGTAGTATTGGACAACTTTGGCGAGGCTTTTGGAGCCCAGCACCGGCTCAAAGGCAACCAGCCCGGCATTGTATAAATGGCACAGCCCTATCATCATTGTGGCCAGAAAGAGCAAAGAGACCATCCAGCGCTTCCGGAGAGCGAGGAAAAATGCGGCTGATGGGCCGACGATCAGCAAGGCGGCGGTCTTATACACCAATGGAGCCAGATAGCTGAAAGTTGCCGGGGTGAGGTCGCGCACGTGACCGAAAGCGAGGAAGTAGCGCTTCGGATTTGTGGTGAGAGTTCCGGAAAGGGTGTACTCCTGTGCTGCGTGGTTGCCCCACCACGTGAGCGCAATCATGCCCGCGCCTGCCAGGAGCGTGAGGGCGGCCATGACTCCGAGGTTGATCAGGCCCCACTTCGGGGAGGTCTCCTGCGTGTCGAGGTCCGCCAGGATCTTGCCGAACAGGAGCGCGAACGCGGCATAGGCGGGGAATGTGTAGTATTCCTGGGTTGAGTTGCTAAACAAAAAGAATGTCAGGATTACGCCTATCCAGATAAATAGAAGAAGGCATACCTGTTGGGTTTTCTCTTTCGGACGCACCGATGTCGGGAAATTTAGGACAAGTCCCCACATGAATGCGCTCCATGGGAAAAACCACACGAGGTGAAGGCCCCAGAGCAGCAGGCGCGGAACGGCGCCGGAGTCTTTGGGATAGCGCATCCCAAGAAAGCGCAGAAGATGCTCTCGGATAAAATAGAACTGCAGGAAATCCGGATTGGCAAGAGCCGCTGCAACATGCCAGGGGGCTGCTACGATCAGAAAAATGAGAAGCCCGTACCCGATCTGGAGCCTCCTGATTACCTTCCAGTTTCCAGTTACCAGAATATGCACAAGAATGATCGCGCCGGTGAAGACGGCCCCAATCAGTCCCTTTGTCAGTACTGCCAGGGCGGCGGAAATATACAGAGCGGCGCACCTCAGGTCGACCGGACCGATTTTTTTCGGCTCCTGTTCTTCAAATGTTATCAGAACATACATGTAGAGGGAAAAAGCGATAAAAAAGGATAAAATCACATCAGGCCAAAGTATCCGGGTAAATGCATAATGGCCAAGGCAGGTTGCGATCACAATCGCTGAGCAGAAGCCTCCCGTTTTGCCCCAGACGCGCGTCCCGAACCTGAACACCAGCAATATCAACAAAAGTGAGAACAGCGCAAGGGGCAGCCGTACAGCCCAATCATGAAGCCCGAAAGCCGAAACCGAAAGGGCCGCCAGCCAGTACATGACAGGGGCCTTCTCCAGGTATCTGATGCCGTTATTTATTCTCAGGGTCACCCAGTCTCCCGACTGGACCATTTCACGCACCGCTTCAGCATGAAAGGAATCTGCATCGTCGAGCAGCGCGGGACGGGAAATCGTGGCGATAAAAATTGCAGACCACAGCGCGATCAGAATAACCGAGTAGAGGAGTGTCCTGGAGGTCATAAGAACGCTAGACCCTGCCGCCGGAGCGTTCACGATGAATCAGGTATAGATTCCTGAGGTATATGATGAGACCGCCCCCCTGTCCGAGAATGAACACGGGGTCCTTTTTCAGTACGGCATAGATTAGAAGCAGCCCGCCGCCGCCGATGCTGAAATACCAGAAGGAGATAGGAACTACGCTTCTGCCTTGCCTCTCGCTGGCAATCCACTGGACCAGAAATCTGCCGAAAAACAATCCTTGGCCGCAGAACCCCAGAACAAGCAGAGAATTGTCGAGAAAATACCGGATCATGTTGTTCATTGCATTGCCCATGCTCGAGTGTTTGCATTTTTAGACATGGAGGCGCTAAAAAGAAATAGCCCTTGGGGGCTCTTAATCTTTTCGGGCGCCGCTGTCGCTGTGGAGGGGAGGAACGGCCCGAACGCCGCATTATGCCAGAAAGGGAAGTTTTGGGAAGAAGAAATCTCCAATATGATTGATCAATAGGTGGGCTTTACAATAATTTACATTGTCAAATCATTCTAACCGGCCAGGCTGCCCTGATTTCAGTACCGGTTTGGCCAGACTCGATTTCAAGGGAGCCGCCGGAAAGTCTCGCGCGCTCTGTCATGCTGGAGAGCCCGACACAGGCGCTTATCCTTGCCGATTGCCGCGCCTCGGCCACGTCGAATCCCTTGCCGTTATCTCGAATCCTCATTTCGATTGCTCCGTTTTGCTTTCCAAGCCTTAAAGTGACTGAATTCGCGCCGCTGTGTTTGGCGACATTGTTCAACGCTTCCTGGATGATCCTGAAAATGACGATCTTGAGTGCGTCGGGTGCATCGGGCTCTTCAAGCAAAAGAGTTTTATCGATACGAATGTGGGGATAGTCTTCCTCAAATCTCCTGCAACACCAGTCGACCGCCATGGTCAGGCCGAAGTCGCTTAGAACGGAAGGCCAGATGTTGGAATGAATTCTTCAGACTTCTTCAAGAAGGTTCTGCAGCATTACTACAATGCCCTCGAACAGTTGCCTTGATTTGACGTTGGCAGATTGGCCCAATTCGAGGATTGCGTGTTCGATCCTGAACTTGACGGCACTGATAGATCCACCCAGGCTGTCATGTAGCTCCATTGCGATTCGCTTGCGCTCCATTTCCTGAGCGTGGAGCAACTTAAAAGAGAGCACTCGACATTGGACTCCTCGAGTGGAGTAATCTCCGGGAATCGGTTTAGAAACCGATGAAATCGGCCCTTTTGAAAGGATGTATGATAAACTGGTGTTGATGATCTTTTTAGATTCTCATTTGATATCTTGATGGAACAGCTTTGTCAAGCCGGTTTCCCGTCCGGAAAGGGTGCTTTTGCGAACTGGTTTCGCCGCATCCCGTGTTTCGGGATGGACACAAACTAATAATATCGATTGCACAAGATAGGAACATGTGAGTGATAATTCTGGGAATTGAGACTTCCTGCGATGAAACCGCCGCGGCAGTTGTCAGGGACGGAAACGAAATATTATCCAGCGTAATTGCCAGCCAGGTTTCAATTCATAGCCCTTATGGCGGCGTAGTCCCCGAGTTGGCCTCAAGGAAGCATCTGGAATATATCATCCCCGTAATCGAAAGTGCGCTGGAAAAAGCAGGTGTTTCCGTCGAAGAACTTGACGTGCTTGGGGTTACACAAGGCCCTGGGCTTGTCGGGGCGCTGCTGGTCGGTTTGAGCGCCGCAAAAGCTATGGCTTATGCTGCCGGTAAGCCGCTCATTGCGATTAATCATATCGAGGGGCATATACAGGCGGCCTTCCTTTCAGGCAGCATTCCGGACAAGCCCTTTATTTGTCTGGTCGTTTCCGGTGGGCATACTGCTCTGTACAGGGTTGATCAGGACGGCGGCAACAGGCTGCTGGGAGCTACGAGGGATGATGCGGCGGGAGAGGCATTCGATAAAATAGCAAAGCTGCTCGACATCGGGTATCCGGGTGGCATTGCGATCGACAAACTCGCTTCGGGCGCAAATCCGCAGGCGATACAATTCCCACGCTCCCGGTTTGAAAAAGACTCTCTTGAGTTCAGCTTCAGCGGTTTAAAAACCGCCGCCGCCAATTTTATCCGCAGGCACGGTCCCCCTGCCCATGATTCTGCCCGTAGCGTGGTTGGTTCTTACACGTTGAGGGATTTCGCAGCGAGCTTCCAGGAGGCTATTGTTGACGTGTTGGTCGAAAAGAGCATCAAGGCAGCGCAACAGTGTGGTCTTTCTGATATCGCTGCTGCAGGGGGAGTTGCCGCAAACAGCAGGTTGAGGAAAAGACTGGCTGAGGAGGCCGCCTCCGCAAACTTTCGGCTTTATCTGCCTCCGTTGCAGTTCTGTACCGACAACGCCGTGATGATCGCATCCGCCGCGTACCGCCTTTGGATGCGTTCCGGTCCCCAGTCCGGAATGCTTGAGCTCGACGCGTATTCTCGCTAGCTTCCGTCCGGACAACCTATGGCCTTGCCGCGGTATAAGCAGGCCTGCGACACAATAATCCAGGTGAGTCTTGTTCGCTATGCCCGATTTCCTATCGCCCGGCGACTATTTTCATCAGAACAAATCCCGGCCGCGAAAACGTTTCGGGCAGCATTTTCTCGCGCAGCCGGCAACCGCCCTCAGGATCGTTCAAGGTGCCGAACTGGGAGATGCCGATGCTGTTGTCGAGATAGGTCCGGGGCTCGGAGCGCTCACCCGTTTCATATTGCCTGAAGTTAAGAGGCTTCATTTGATCGAGGTGGATGAGGAAATGGTTGCGTATCTGCGTGAAAGAGTACCGGAGGAAAAGGTGGTAATTTACGAACAGGACGCACTCTCATTTGACTTTGGAAATCTTGGCCACGAAGAGAGTAAGCGCCTGATTGTGCTGGGCAATCTTCCCTATAATATCAGCTCCCCTTTGATGTTCCACCTGCTCGAGAGTTTTCCTGCAATCGAGCGGGGCGTCTTTATGGTCCAGAAGGAAGTTGGAAGGCGATTTGCTGCCGTGCCGGGAACCAAGGACTACGGGGTGCTCACGGTCCTCCTCGGGATTTACTCAAAAGTGCGGATACTGTTCACCGTCGGGCCAAGCCAGTTCTATCCGCCTCCCAAAGTAGATTCAGTCGTGCTTCGAATCGATTTCGCGAGCAAGCGCCCTGTGGGTCCCGATTTCGATTTTCAAAGAAAACTGGTCAGCAAAGCCTTTCAGCAGCGTCGAAAGACCTTGATGAACTGTCTGGCGGGCGCCTTTGGTCTTTCTTCGGGCGCCATAAAAGACGCTTGCGAGAAGGCCGCGATTGACCCGAAAAGACGTCCGGAAACTCTTGCGGCTCATGAGTTCCTTGCCCTTGCCGGATTGGTTCGTCGACAAACTCTCACCGGCAACCGGTTGTAAAATTCCGTTACTGTGCTAGAATGCTTTCTTTAATGCCTATACCGCTTATAATTTGACGTGATGGTTTCTGACCGAGATGGAAAAGGATTTTTTCACAGGTAAAGTGGCGCTTGTAACCGGAAGCTCGAGGGGAATCGGCCACGCTATTGCTGTGGCGTTTGCGAGAGCCGGATCGAACCTGGTAATAAATCATTCCAAAGCTGGAGGGAATTCGCGGAAAAAAGCCGATGAGGTTTGCCGCGAAATCGAGAGTTTGGGGCGTAAAGCTTTTGTTGTGCAGGCTGATATTGGACTTAAATCATCTGTCAGGGAGATGATTGAGTTGATTTCCGGCTGGTACGGCCGGCTTGATTTCCTGGTGCTCAACGCGGCCAAAGCTCCTTTCAAGCCGATAGAGAGGCTGCTCGAAAGAGAAATTCGACAACTTGTCGAAACCAACTACATTGGGAATATCTTCTGCATTCAGGAGGCCTTGCATCTGCTGAAGGCCTCTGAGGGTAAAATCGTTTTCATATCGAGTCTTGGGAGCCGCTTCTACAACCCTGCATACCCACTTGGAAGCATGAAAGCGGCAATGGAAGCGGTAGTAAGAGACTGCGCCGAGAGTTTCGCTCCCGGAAACATTTCTGTTAACGGAATCTGCGGTGGTGTGGTCAAGACGGATTCGTTCAAGGTCTTGCGCCAGCACATGGAACAGCTTGAGTACATACCCGAGCAACTTTGTGTGAGTCCGGACGCCATTGCCGACGTAGTTGTTTTTCTTTGCAGCCCCGCCGCTCGTGGGATTTGCGGTCAGACCATTGTGGTTGACAATGGCTTGAGCAATAGACTATATCGCCCCCCTTGGGCAGGAGAGCAGAAATCAAAAAAAGGGGTTGATTCATAATGAAACATGCAAAGCTGGCTGAAGCAGGTTCAGGGGAATAAGAAAATCTTTTAACGACAGGATAAGCTTCAGGACCGTATTTGAATATGCATAGAGAAAAGAAGCGGGTGGTCGTTACGGGTTATGGAATGATCACCCCGATCGGGAAAGACAGTCGGGAAACCTTTGAAAATGCTCGAAACGGAGTATCTGGTATAGATTTCCTGCGTTCTTTCGAAACGGAGGGGTTGCCCTGCCGTATCGGAGGACAGGTGGACGATTCCTGGCTGGATACTCTCCCCGCTAAAGGGCTTCATGGGATTGAAAAATGCAGCTCACGCGGCCTCAAGCTCATGATATCGGCGGTTTCTGAAGCCGCCGGCGCGGCCCGCCTGGATTTAATCGAAGACAGGGACAGAATCGGTGTAAGCTTAGGGTATCACGGGGAAAACCCTTCGGTCGAAGATATGCTCCTCTTATACCGCTATAGTGGCGAAGATGCCTGGGATGTCGGCGGCCTCACAAGAAACGGCGTTTATTCCTACTTTAATTTCTTCCGCAGGAAGCCCGATGTGGCCAGCTCTATCCTGTCGATTCTGTTCAATTGCAGGGGCAGCAATCTGAGTATTGTCTCCGCTTGCGCGGCCGGGACGCAGGCGATCGGCGAAGCGCTCGGGATCATCAGAGAGGGCAGAGCGGACGCGATGATTGCTGGAGGGTGCGAATCCAATCTCAACTTTTTGGGTTTTGTCGGGTTTGTGTTGATTCGCGCGCTTTCAGAGAGGTATTCCTCTCCCGGGAAAGCGTCCAGGCCCTTCGACCGAAAAAGAAATGGCTTCGTAATGTCCGAGGGGGCAGGGGCCCTGGTTCTCGAAAGCCTCGAGCATGCTCTTGAGCGGAAGGCTCCCATTTTCGCTGAAGTCCTTGGATATGGTTCGTCAGCCGACGCGTTTCGGATAACGGACGTCCATCCTAAAGGCGATGGCGCAGCTTTCGCCATGCAGGGGGCCATCGCAGATGCCGGCCTTACTTCCGCCGATATCGACTACATTAATGCTCATGGGACCTCGACTCTCCAAAATGACCAGATAGAGACCCTGGCGATCAAAAGGGTGATGGGAGAAAGAGCCAAGAAGATTCCAGTCAGTTCCAACAAGTCGATGATAGGCCACACCATTGCAGGAGCGGGGGCAATAGAAGCTGGCCTCACTATAATGGGCATGAACCGTTCCGTGCTCCTGCCTACGATAAACTACGAGTTCGCCGACCCGAAATGCGACCTCGACTACGTTCCCAACCGGGCTCGCGAACTGGAACACGGGGTCGCTCTATCCAACTCCTTCGGCTTCGGCGGGCAAAACGCCTGTCTATGCCTTAGCAAATTCCGCCAATGAAAGCCATCCTTCGGAGCCGTTCATGGTATAAGCGGAGGTTGCGGAAGTGGTGCTGTATTTGTGCGGATCGGCTTCGAGGGCGATTTGGGCCGGATGATCGTTGTTGACAACGGCTTGAGCAATAGGCTATACCGTCCAGCGTGGACAAAACTGCCGGGAACCAAACAGGATGAGGTTGATAGATGAAGCAGGGGATCATTTCCGAACAGAGAGTCATCGAAGAGGTGACTAAAGCAATTTCTGAGGGGCTCGACATCGCTCCCCAAAGGGTTCAGCTCGAAAGCTCACTGATAAAAGACCTCGGCGCCGAGTCGCTCGATTTTCTCGACATAAATTATCGGCTGGAACAGACCTTCGGCATCAAGATGGCTCGCCACTCCGTTCTTGAGCACATGGAAGAGATGTTCGGCGAAGAAACGGCGATAGATTCCGACGGCAAGCTGACGGAAAAGGCGGTTCAGGTCCTCTGCCTGCGCTTCAACAACTCGTCGGGCCAGCTCGAAGCCGGCATGGATATGGACGAGCTGCCAAGCATGGTGACAGTTCACTCGATTGTCGACGGCGTGATGAGCCTTCTCGATACCCTGCCGGAAAGCTGTGCGAACTGCGGAAAATGTGAGTGGAAAATTGAAAGCGAGAGCCGGTTGCAGTGCGGATCGTGCGGAGAGCAGGCCGCGTTTGCCAATGGTGATGACCTGGTCGATGCCTGGCTGACCCAGGTCCAGGAAAGAGAAAAGATTTTCTAAGGGTCGTTGCGGGGAGTGCTTACTACGACTCATCCGGGGGACGCTTATTGTATGACAGGCCATTCCATAGCGGCTGGAGCAATCGAATCGACCATGACCATCATGGGGATGAATGAATCGGTAATACTGACAACCATCAACTGCGAATTTTCCGGCCCTGAATGCGACCTCGACTACGCGCCGAAAGAGGTGCGTGAGATCCCTCACTCCATTGCCCTGTCCACTTATTTGCTGTTCGACGGCCGGAATGCCTCGCTGTGCCTTGGTAAGTTCCGGAGATGACTCCACGCCAACACTCCGACATTGTCTATGGAAACCAGAGGATCGTCATTACCGGGATGGGAGCGGTCTGTTCGGTCGGGAATTCGGTCCGTGAAATCTGGGACGCCCTGATTTGCGGAAAATCCGGCATAAAGCCCATAGAGGGCTTCGACGCGAGCGGTTTCGGCTGCATCCGATGCGCCCAGGCCTTGGACGTTCCCTGCATCAAGACGAACATTCATCCCCGGCTTGCAAAATCGATGGGGAAGTACCTCATGCTTCTTCTGCTCTCGGCCGAAGAGGCATATCATCAGGCGGGACTTGGCGCCGGGGTGGTCGAAGGCGAGGAAACGGGATTTTTCGCTGCAATGGGGATGGGCGGCTTCAAGGTTGAGGATTTTATTTCATGCGTCCTGAAATCGCGCTCTCCCAATGGCGAGTTGGACTATGACAGGTTTTTCTCCGGCGGCTACCTGGAAACCTATCCGCTCGCCCTTCTTGCGGTGCTCAACAACGTCGTGTTTTGCCAGGTTGCTATCCACCTCGGGGTGCGCGGCGAGAACTGCGTTTTCTCTCCGCATGCCGATGCCGGTATTCAGGCAATTGCTGAAGCCACAAAGATTTTGCGGGAGGGAAAAGTCAAGGCGGTCCTGGTGTCCGGGGTCGGCGAGGAAATCTCTCCGATGAGTCTTGCGCGGGGCAGGCTGAACGGAATGATCGGCGCCGGTGAGTTGGTCGATTCCCCTTTCCCGGGTGAGTGCGGCGCATCGCTCGTGCTGGAGTCCGTCGATCTGGCCTTGCAAAGGGGCGCCAAATCTCTTGCCGGAATCGCCGGGTTTGGATTCGCGTGCGAAAAAAGTGTGACGCAAAGTTGTCCCACGTCGTGGGCTGTGAGGGCTGCCATGGAAAAGGCGCTGCTTGACTCCGGACTTCGGCCGGAGGACATTGATCTGGTCCTCACCGGCTCGAGCGGTAATCCCGCAATTGCCGTATGCGTTGAAGCGGCCGATCAGGTTTTTGGCGATAGACATATTCCGCCGGTCCTGTCGTCCGGTCGGGTCCTTGGGGAAATTTTCGGGGCAGAACCCGTGCTGAACTCAATCATCGGTTCGAAGATTTTTGAAAGCTCGATTATCCCTGCGGGAATTGGCGCACCCGCTGTCAACGGTCCCGGCCGCATCATGATAGTCTCAACAAGCTATGAGGGCCGGTGTGCGTCATTGATTATTGAAAGAGTGGAAACTCCATGAGATTTATTCTCTACGACCGCATCACCAGCCTCGTGCCGGGTGAGTCCATCACCGGCGTGAAGACTTTTTCGCTTACGGAAGAATTTCTAAGAAATCACTACGGGAAAAAACCGCTCGTGCCCGGGGTGATGTACATAGAAGCGATGGCGCAACTGTTGGGATGGCTCATCGTATACACGCACGATTTCCGGTCACACGGCATATTGACCCTGATCGAGGACGTAACTCTTGCGCCTGCTCTGCAGCCCGGTTTCTCAGCTGAAATCTCGGCCAGGCTCATCTCGAGCTCAGACACTGATTCCCTCGGCACTGTGCGGATGACGGTGGATGGGCGAGAGATCGCTTCGATAGGCCGAATCATTTATGTCCATAAGCAGATAGTCAGTACGGAGCAGATGCGCCAATTGTTCCGCTATTACGGAGGCTGGCCCCAGTCGCAAGAGGGCTGACATCATGGGACGAAAGGTTGTAATAACAGGCCTTGGCCTGGCCACGCCACTTGGTTTGGATGTCGAGGAAAGCTGGCAGAAGGCGCTCAACGGCGCCTCGGGGATAAAGAGGCTGGATCCGCGACTGGGGAAATGTCCCATTGGGGTGGCCGGGCAGGTATCGTCCGAGGATTGGAATCGGATATGCCGTGCATTCCCGGAAGAAGCCGAATCTGAAGGGGAAAGAAGGACCCTTTTTGCTCTTTGGGCTGCGGAAAAGGCCTGGAGTGACGCCCGTTTGGAAAACGGGTTCGGGGAGCGGTCACGGTTCGGGATGGCTTTTGCCGCCGGGCTCGGCGTCTACCGTCTCGAAGACGTTCACTTCTGGGTCGGAGAGGACGGAGAATTCGACAGTGTTCGGTTTGCCCGGGAGAGCGACCGGGTTCACCGGGAATCGATTATTCGAAATAATTCGAGCCGGCCGGCCGAAATCATTTCGGATAGGTTTTGCCTGCACGGTTCGAACGCAACGATCACCAGCGCCTGTGCATCAGCTACCCAGGCCATTGGCTTGGCTTTTCGGGCAATTCAACGCGGGGAGGCCGACCTCGTTATGGCTGGTGGGTCCGATTCCATGCTGGACCCTTGGGCAGCGATGGGATTCGTGCTCCTGGGTTCGGCCGCCATGCCGCAAGCAGATGAAACGCTGTGCCGTCCCTTCGACCGGAAAAGGTCCGGGCTGGTGATTGGAGAAGGGGCTGGCGTCGTCGTACTCGAAGACGAGTCTCATGCCCGGATGCGCGGTGCCCGTGTGTATGCCGAAGTGGCCGGATACGCTTCAACCATCGACGCCTACAGGCTCACGGCGCCGCACCCCGAGGGCAGGGGCGCCGAGCAGGCCATGCGTCGAGCCCTGGCCGACGCGGGGATCGGCCCCGGTGAGATCGACTACATAAACGCGCATGGGACATCGACGAAACTAAACGACATTGTCGAAACGATGGCAATCAGGAAAGTATTCGGAGAGGCGGCGAACCGAGTTGCGGTGAGTTCGAGCAAATCGCTTATCGGTCACCTGATGGCGGCGGCCGGGGGTCCTGAGTTTGTTTTCACCACACTTTCGGTTGCGCGGGACAGAATTCACCCTACAATCAACCTGACAAACCCTGACCCCAAGTGCGACCTGGACTACGTGCCCATTGTCGGCCGCTCGGTAAGGGTCCGGGCTGCTTTGTCCAACTCTTTCGGCTTCGGCGGCCAGATTGCGGCCATTGTGGTGAGGAAATATGCCGGTTGATGCGACGCAGATAAATTTATCGGGAAAAACTGTACTTGTTACCGGAGGGGCGCGAGGAATCGGCGAGGCGATATCGCGTTCACTCGCCTCAGCCGGTGCAAAGGTGCTGATCAACTTCAACAGGTCCGGGGATAAAGCCCGGCTATTGATGGAAGAGTTGCACTCGCGCGGGACAGGGTGCGAAATTTTCCAGGCCGACATTTCCGAACCCGATCAGGTCGAATCCCTTTTTCTCGAAATCCGGAAAAGCTGCGACAGGCTCGATATCCTGGTGAACAATGCGGGCATCATCCAGGATAAGCTGCTCCTGGCAATGGACCTCTCCGACTGGGAGCGTGTGCAGCGTGTAAATCTTCGGGGCGCTTTCCTTGTGACCAGGATGGCTGCTGAATGGATGGTTCCCAGGCACAGCGGAAAAATCATAAACATCGCCTCCGTTGCTGCACTGCAGGCCAGCCGGGGCCAGACCAATTATGCGGCGGCCAAAGGCGGACTGGTCTCGTTCACCCGCGCATGTGCCATTGAGCTTGCTCCAAAGGGGATACTGGTAAACGCTGTCTTGCCCGGTTTCATTAAAACGGAAATGAGCGTCCGTACGATCCGGCGGACCGGAGAGGCGCTTCTCGACCGCATCCCCATGCAGAGATTCGGCAGCCCCGAGGAAGTGGCCCATCTGGTGCTTTTCCTTGCCTCCGAACTGTCGGATTATATTACGGGGCAGGCGATCCCGGTAGATGGAGGTTTGAGCGTCTCATGATACATATATTGCAGGGCGTCGATATTGTAGCGGTCTCGAAAATGAAAAGGATCTTGATCGCGCGCCCGGAATTTGCCTCAGAAATCTTTTCAAATAGTGAGCGGCAATATTGTTTTTCCAGGCCGGACCCCTACGTTCATCTGGCCGGGCGATTCGCGGCCAAGGAGGCTTGCTTGAAGGCGCTTGGAACGGGATTGTCCGGGAGCGGGATAGATGGTGCGCTGGCCCAAATTGAAGTGACGCCTGAGAGGTCCGGCAGACCTGCGCTCTCCCTAAGCGGCTGGGCAGAAAAAATCGGACGCCGAAGGAAAGTTTACCAGTACACTGTATCAATTTCCCATTCAGGGGATTTTGCCATCGCCTCGGTAATTCTTGCGTCCAAAAAACCGGATGAAGAATCAGGCAGGGAGTCTTTCCATGAGATACCTTCTAGTTGACCGCATAACTGCGCTTGACCCGGGTAATAAGATAACCGGGGTAAAAAACGTTGCTATGAGCGAAGACTTTCTGGAATACCATTTTCCGAAAAGGCCGATCATGCCCGGCATAATGCTCATTGAATCTCTCGTTCAGCTTAGCGGGTGGCTTGAGGCGGCGTCTTCGGATTTCGAGAAGTGGTTTCTGGTATCGAAAGTATTGAAATGTAATTTTTACGGGATGGTTCTGCCGGGCGACCAGGTCGAAATGAGAGTTTCGGTTTCTCCCGCGCCGGGCAATGACCTTAAAATCTACAGAGGGGCAGGAGAGGTCAATGGAAAACGGGTGATCAAGGCGGAATTTCAGGGGAACCTGGTCGTTCTGGAAACCATTGAGGAAGTTGAAGAGCAGAAAAGGTTTTTTGAAGTACTTACGCGGAAAATTCGCTACTAGCAATCCCCGGCATTATGTCGGGTCTGGCTCCGTTAAATTCAATCTGCGAAATAGGCAAAGCGGCCTATTTACGCCTTTTTGTGATTAGCTGTTTCGGGATATGTCCATGTCTTTGCAAAAGCGGGTTGTCGTAACTGGAATGGGTCTGGTCACGCCTCTGGGAAACGGGGTCGAGGCTAACTGGAGGGGTCTGTTGGCCGGCAGGACCGGTATCGAGCGCCATGAGCGCCCTGGCCAGCCTGAATACCTCCAGTTGTTCGGAGAAGTCAAAGGGCTTGCGCGGTTGGATGGTGTCCCGTCGAAGATGGCCGGCCAGGTGCGCTTCCTGAACCGCGGGTCTGTTCTTGGGTTTGAAGCCGCAAGGCAGGCTGTAGAGAAATCAAATATCGATCTCTCGACTATCCCAAGGGAGAGGAGGTCTCTATTCCTGGCTTCGGGGGACCTTACCCAGGTCGGATACGAGTTCATGCACCCTGCCCTCAAAGATGTGACAAAGCACTCCGAAAAGAGAGCGGATTTGTCTGTGCTCAACAAATCCACCATGGACAAGGTAAATCCATTTTTCCTGCTCGAATCCATCAGCAACAATCTTTTCAGCTTTCTTTCGGCCGTGTTCGAGTTTATGGGTCCTAATACGAGCCTGGCAAGCCTTTCACCCTGTGGCGCCCACGCCCTGGAGCTAGCCTTCCGTAAGATTCGTACCGGAGAAGCGGATGTAGCTGTCGCCGTGGGGTGTGGATGCTGGATCACGGAAATCCCCATGTACGAAATGGAGGGACTCGGAATCCTGTCCAGGTGCAGGCATGGTCAGGCTTCATTCAGGCCGCTTGACCGGGCGCGCGATGGATTCATTCCCGGAGAGGGAGGCGCTGCCATATTGCTGGAGGACAACGAACGGGCAAAGGCTCGAGGCGCCAGGATTCTGGGCGAACTAAAAGGGTTCGGCAACTGCATTGAGTTCACACAGGGCAA
The DNA here is from genome assembly GCA_052143075.1 of Syntrophobacteraceae bacterium. GTDB lineage: Bacteria > Desulfobacterota > Syntrophobacteria > Syntrophobacterales > Syntrophobacteraceae > SbD1. The sequence goes on from JBKQTS010000207.1 coordinate 66,397, forward strand.
AGGCTTGAGCGTTCCGGAGCGAATTTCGAAAAATTCCATTAACGCCGCCCTGGAAGAGGGGGCCATCGATGCGGGGGACCTCGCTTTTATATGCCCTCACGGAAGTGGGACGCGCAAAGGGGACCGCTCGGAGCTTAACTCAATCGCTGAAATCCTGGGCACACAAATGAACAGGGTCCCCGTTTGCGCCCTGAAGGCTTATACGGGGCACATGGGCGCGGCAAGCGACATCTGTGAACTTATTCTTGGCATCGCAGCAATTAATGAAGGTATTGTTCCGGGGACGCTCAACTTCTCAAAAACCGATGCAGATTTCGAAGGCATGGGTATTTCAGCCTCGACCAGGGAGGCCAGGGGCAGAAGCTTTCTCTCTATTAGTTATGGAGTGATCGGCCAGTGCTCGAGCGTTCTGGTCGAGGGCCGGGCGCGCTGAACATGGGGAAAAAGGGGAAGAGCAAGGTTTTCCAGATTGTTGAATACCTGGGTTTTTATGTTGCCGTTGCCATCTCAAGGTCGCTGCCTGTCAATGTGCTCAGGGCTATTTGCGCACTTCTCGGATACGCTCTCTACACGGCAATACCGCGAAGGCGTGAAATAGCGCTGCAAAATATCAAGATCGCCTTCGGCGACAAGATGAGTGAAAAAGAGATAAGAGAGCTTGCCCGCCGGAGTTGCAAAGGTTTTTTCCTCACTACTGTTGAAATAATAAGGTCGCCCATTCGATTCGAGGGCGGCAGGGCCGTCCGGGATGGTCGTTACAGAACCGAGCATCTCGAACACCTTTTTCAGAAGGCAAAAATGATTCATGACCAAGCCGGGGGCTGCGTATTCGTCACTCCCCACCTTGGCAACTGGGAACTGCTGCCCTATGTCTGCGCTCTGATCGGCATTCCTCTTGGGATAGTCTTTCGTCCACTCGACAATCCTTATCTCGAACGTGCCATTCTCTCCAGCCGCATCACATGCGGGCACCTCATGATTCCTAAAAAAAACGCTATGTTCTCACTGGAACGCACACTGCGGCAGGGGAAATCGGTTGCACTGCTTCCGGACCAGAGCACCAACAGGGGGCTCAGGGTTAAATTTTTCGCGGAATACGCCACGGTTACTCCGACCCCGGCGTTGCTCGCAATCAGACACAGGCGTCCGGTTGTCGTTGCCGCAGCGTGCCGCACGAATGATCCTTATTTCTTCGAAGGGTTCGTGTCTGACCCTATTTGGCCCGATCCGCACACAACGGATGAGCGCTCCGAGATCGTGCGAATCACCAGGGAGATAAACCTGAAAATGGAGGAAGTGATCCGGAGGTATCCCGAGCAGTATTTATGGATGCACAACAGGTGGAAAGCATCTGACAGAAAGCCGCTTTTTGGAAATAAAAACAGCAATCCGGGGCACTGATCCAGGACTCGTTTGGTTCTGTTCGATCCTGTCTAAATCTCTCCGCGCCGCTTCTTGTACGGCCCATATCCCGTCTCTGCGTTGAACGCTTATAATCGCCACGAACGAAATTGTCCTGAAATTGCTTGCAAAGTGACCCATTTATGACTAATTAGTCTCCATCTTGAAACAACTGATAAGGGAGTAGCAGTTTCAGGACTGAATCACCGCCATCCGGCGGGGGAAACGGATCGCGGAAATAAGTGCTTGGGGGGCGAGCATGAAATCCTTTGACGATAGCGGCCTAATGGCGCGCGCTGCCGATGGGCAAGAGGTTCGGGGGGACCTTGACATTGGGGTTGGAAGGGAGCCGGCCGCGGGTTGGCCTGACTCGGTGAGATTGTCCGAAGAGGCCGATTCGCCTCGTTCGAGACCGGCCGCCACTATCCGTAGTTCCTGGATACCGCAGATAGAAGCTGCGATCCGGAAATCAAGCGATTATTTCTTCAGGGTGCAGTATCCCGAGGGCTACTGGTGGGCCGAACTGGAATCAAACGTCACTATAACGAGTGAATATGTCATGCTCACGCGCCTTCTGGGCATTCCCATTGCCGAGAAGCGGAGCGGAATCGTAAAGTATCTTCTCGGGCATCAGAATGAAAACGGGTCCTGGGGCCTTTATTACGGCGACGGCGGCGAACTCAGCACAACAATCGAAGCCTATTTCGCCCTTAAACTCCTTGGGGAAGATGAGGGCTCAGGACACCTTGCGAAAGCGAGGACCTTCATTCTCCAGCGCGGCGGCATAGAAGCTTCCCGCGTTTTCACGAAAATGTGGCTCGCGCAGTTCGGTCAATATGACTGGGGCAAAGTCCCCTCTATGCCGGTCGAACTCGTGCTCCTGCCGCCTGAGTTTTATTTCAACGTCTACGAATTTTCCAGTTGGGCCAGGGGCACCGCCGTACCACTTTCGATCGTGCTGTGCATCAGGCCGGAATTCAGACTTCCCGATTATCTTTGCATTCAGGAACTTTTCGTCCCGGTACATGGCAAAAGACTGGATTCCCGGATAAACAAGCTCTTTTTTGTCTTCGACCGTATTGCAAAAATACTTGAGAAAAGGCCGATAAAGTCGCTTCGCCGCAGGGCAATTGCGGCAGCCAGGGACTGGATCGTCGATCACCAGGAGGATAGCGGCGACTGGGGCGGCATCCAACCCCCCATGGTCTATTCGATGCTTGCCCTCCACTACCTGGGATTTTCGCTTTCTGATGAGGTTATGGCAAAGGGGCTCAAAGCCATTGAGGATTTCTGCGTCGAGGATGAGGATGGGCTGCGGATGCAGTCCTGTATATCCCCTGTCTGGGATGCGGCTCTTACGGCTCTGGCGTTGCTCGAGTCCGGGGTCAGCCCTGAACATCCCGTCCTCGAGAAAACGGCCCAATGGCTTATCTCCCAACAAATACTTACAGGCGGCGACTGGCAGTTCAAGAATAGCTGTGTGCCGGGTGGGTGGGCCTTCGAATTTTTCAATTCGTGCTATCCTGACGTCGACGATTCGGCTGTCGTTTTGAACGTGCTCAACCGCTTCAGCCCGCAAAGATGCGAAGGGCTGGCTTCTTGCGCTTCTCGCGGAATGGAATGGGTCATGAGCATGCAAAGTTCAAACGGCGGCTGGGCGGCATTTGACAGGGACAACGGTATGGAAATCCTCAACCGTATACCGTTTGCCGATACCGAAGCGATGGTGGACCCTCCGACGGCGGACGTAACCGGCAGGGTGCTGGAGGTTATGGGCTGCTGCGGATACGACGGCAGTCATCCGGCCGCAAAACGCGGCGTAAGGTTTCTGAAGAGCCTGCAGGAAAAGGACGGGTGCTGGTGGGGGCGCTGGGGCGTCAACTACATTTATGGGACATGGTCCGCCCTGCGGGGGCTGGTCTCGATCGGGGAGCAGCCGAAGTCGCCCTGCATCAGAGCTGCGATGCACTGGCTGAAAGACCACCAGAACGAGGATGGGGGCTGGGGTGAGACCTGCGATTCCTATAAGCTGCCAGAACTCCGCGGCCAGGGTCCCAGCACTGCATCTCAGACAGCCTGGGCAATAATGGGTCTTCTGGCCGGGGGTGAAGAAAAATCCCCTGAGGTCAGCAGGGGCATCCAGTACCTGTTAAGGAACCAAAAGCCCGACGGGACCTGGGATGAAATATACTTCACCGGGACAGGGTTTCCTAAACATTTCTACATTCGATATCACAATTACCGGAACTGTTTTCCGCTGATGGCGCTCGGTCAATATGTGAAGAAACTCAGGCCATAGGGAGGGCGGGCTTGCGGGCCGCCCCCGGACCAGTAAGGAAGTCGGAAGATGAGTGCTTGCGTAATAGGTCATATCACGGTCAGGGACCCCGAAAAGTGGAGTGAATACCGCAGCAAGGTTCCACCTACCCTTGTTCGATGGGGAGGCGAGGTGATCTTTCGGGGCAGCAAGGTCAAAGTGTTGAGCGGAGAACATCCTCACATTGATACCGTGGTGATTCGATTTCCCGACGCAATCTCTGCGGCCGGATGGTACGGTTCGGCAGATTACCAGGCGCTTATTCCTCTTCGTGAGCAAGCTGCAGACATTGTCCTGGTCAGCTTCGAATAATAATGGTTCCTTTTAATTTTCCGGTAGTCCCACGGAACTTGGCAAGCTGCTCACTGCGGAGTGGTTTGCGTGCCCGAAGCAAGCGGGGCCCCTTCGATCCTTTCCATGATGGTCCTTATGGCCGTCCGGCTGAGCTGATGCGACTGCGCTGTCTGCCGCGAGAGGCGCGCGGCGCTGCCCGGGGAGGCTAGCATTCGCAGGGCGACATAGAAGAGCGGGAAGAGGCTCAATGGATCGATTCCCGCTGGGGTCAGTTCCTCCCTGCTGCCCGCATAGGCCCCGCTGCCGCGCCAGAGACTCAAGGCTTCCGACAGGAGCGCCGGCCGTGAACCGTCCCGGATCGCACAGCCTATGATCCCCATGATAGCCATCTGCGTCCTTACTCCCGCGCGCGAAGGCGGGGCTTCTTCCGGCCTTTCGCCCAGCGATACAGCGACCAGGAGACCTGCGAGATCGACTCCGGAAAAGAGGGCGTTCACCGGCTCGACGAGACGCGGGTTGCAGTCGATGTAGAACGGAATAGTCTCAGGTTCCTTGAGGATGTAATCGACCGATAGCGCCCCATGCCATTGCAGCCGCTCGCCGATCTGTGCGAGATGGGCCCGGACATTGGGCCTGCAGACGCTTTCCTTGATCCTGTCGCCGCCCCCTGGGCCCTCGGCGACTTGACGGTACTCATGGGCGCCTATAAGCCTCCCGTGACTGAATACTGCTTGTGCACGCTCCAGTGGGCCTGCTGCAAACGCCTGGATTACGATCTGGCCTTCGAACTCTCCGGCTTCATCGAGATCGTCCGCCACGCGTTCGAGATCTCCTGTGTTGTGAACGAAAAAGATGCCACGGCTGGCTGTACCCACAGGGGTCTTGATGACGGAGGGGAACAGGGGCCACCGGCGCAGTTCGGCTGCGGAAGTGACGATCTCCGTTCGCGGTTGCGGCAGACGCAGTTTGGTTAGGAGCCGCGAGAACCCGGCCTTGTCGTGGACGGCGGCATAATTCTCGAAGGCCGGCAGCGCAATCGCCGTCAGCGGCGCAAGCCGCCCCGCGACTTTGGCCAGCAGGTAGCCCTGTTCATGAGTCGGAAGCAGAACGTCGAATCTTTCGCGGGTGAGCAGGTTCAGCAGAAATGCGAGGTAGCCCGCTGGATCGCTGGCCAGGCCGGGACACCGATGGAAACGCCGGACAAAGCGGGAGAAGCGTCCGATGCAAAGGGGATCAGGGTCGCAGATCTCTATATGGTTCCCACCCAGCCCGAGCGTAGTGATTACCTGACGCGCCGAAAGGCTCGAACCCTCCGATAGCAGAATCCTGCGGCTTGGCGGCTTGGCATTCGGCAAGTAAAACCCCTTCAAAGAATTGTTCGGCAATTATCGGCGATAATGGATTTAATGCGCAACTCCTTGATTTCAGAGTTCAAATGGAGCTTCTCATTGCAAATACAGGGCAAATACAATTCCTCAATTCCTCAATTCCTAAATAACAGGGTAATCCTCCGGCTCTGCCGGCGGACTCCCAGAGTTTGACATTTCCGGGAATATACGAAAGCCTCCCCCCTGTGAACCGCTCAAAGTTTACAGGGAGGAAAGCTTTCGTA
>JBKQTS010000208.1:0-8874 GCA_052143075.1 Syntrophobacteraceae bacterium
GTCAGGTTATTTTTTTAATTCCTCAATTCCTCAATTCCTCAATTTCTTTCAATTCTCCTCGTTCTGGCTTTCCACCACCATCTTCATATACAGCTCCGGACTCATCCTCGTAATCTCCGCCATCAAATGGTTCCCAACGTCCCGCCTGCCTTCGTTAAAGGCCATGACCAGGGCATCGGTTGAAAACGAAAGATGAAACGCTCCGCACCTGCCAAGCAGGTCCCACATCCACATGCGGCCTTCCGGGTCCCCCATGAGTTTCCGCAGCGCGGCTTTGTTCACCAGGTCCCGAGTCTTCTGGCTCTTCTGCCTTTTACCCACCTGTCCGGCATCGCCGGCGTTATAGGGCTCTTGTTGCTCGCTCACTCGTTTAGACCTATGCAATGATAGGTAAATCCCGTATCCGTTGCGGAAAGCTTCACTGTAAAAGCCGCGTTGGAGAGCGCCGAAAGCGCATCCGACACCGCCGTTGATCCAACCGGCGTAATGGTGCAGGCCGGCGTATTTGTAAAGCCGCCCGCAAAAGTGACCGTGCAGGCCGTTGGAGAACCTGACCCCAAAGCCACATATCCGGCCACGTTGCCGCTTCCCTGCTGGACCGTTGGACCTGTTCCACACGAAGTAAGGGCCGGTCCCACCGGCTGGAGAGTGACGGCCGAAACCGAAAAAACGGCGGTAGCAGCCTGCGGGGTAAAGACCAACGCGGTTGTGGCCGATGCAGTGCCGTACTTCGTATACGTCCCGGTTGTCGAACGGGTCGAATCGCTGACGCCCCCGAAAGACGCAACAACCCCGGCCCCTGAAGTCTGCGTAACCGTATAGGTAAGCAAATACGGTTGTCCCGATACAAGAGCGGTTCCTGATGTGAGGGTGTCGGCGGACGCGCCGGTTGCATGTGCGGCTGCCCCGGAACTAAATGACCATTGTGAACCTGAATCCGTCCAGCCCGTAAGCCCTGTAACAAAAGGATTGCCTTGTAAGGAAAGAGCAGTTCCCAAAGGAGCCGTATTTGAAAGCTTCGTTGCCGCTGTGGTCGGATTTGCCGCCGCTGCCCCCCCCAGATTGCCAAGGGCTGTCGCCGGCGTGCTCACGTCGCTCAGATTGTTTGCCGGATTAAGAGGCGTATAGCCCAAGGCCTGCGTCATCTCAGTTGCAGACGGCCCGCTTGGCTGCTCCCATCCTTGGCCCAGCGCCTCTAAAGACCCCGCCAGGACCACGCACAAAGAAATCAGAAATAGAATCTTTTTCATCCTACCCAATCCTGCCCGAGTCCCTGCACCTGACTCTCCTGGTTCCAATGCCAGCCAAACGCCCAGTTGAGAAATCGCTTTACGATCGATGGAGCCGGTGAGCTCGTCCTTAGCCCCCACGAGGCGCCAAGGTTCGCGTGCTGATCGGAAGTAGCACCCGATCCTGCGTAAACTCCCCAACTGATAAAACCCATGTTGTTAAACGCCATCAACCATTTTCCTGCGTATACGGGTTATTCCACCAGTACCAGCTTTTGAGCCAGTTAAACGTTGCCGCCACCCCGCTCACAAACAGGCCCCACGAAGCTGCCAGGTGCGCCTGGCTCGCCTTGCTCAATTGAGACGTGCCCCCGTAGAGGCCCCATGAAACAAAGCTGCAATGGTTTATGCTCATAGCCTGAAAAGCCATTTCCCGAAACGTTGCAGCCAGTTCAAGGGTTTCTGCATCCTGGCGATCACCTCGGCCGCCCCGATATCTTTATGCCGCTGGCACAGATCGTTATGGAATTTTTCAAGCTTGGAAAGCGAATCGCTTAGCTCTGCCCTCTGAAGCTCCTGGGCAACCCGCAAAAGCTCGTGGTCGAGATGATGCCCGGCATTATGCGTCGCGCTTGCCAAAAAGACCTTGCCCCGCTCCATTTCGTCATAGACGGTCAAAATGGCCTGGTCGATGTGATGCCTGGCAATATTCTTCGCAAGCAGCCACTTCACCTGCGCCTCGATGGTTCTTTTACCCTCTTCACTGTATGGCTCTACAAGCTTGTTCAGGTCCATTACGCTTGTGCCTCATTCATCGGTGTGCTACAAAAGAATGAGCCGAAGAAACGTAGCAGCGTCTCAACGGCTCTAACCAATCCCCTTACTATATAGGAGTAAGCGTCACGGCTAGGTCCGATTCTAACATCAACTGCAATCGCGCTCAATTCTGTTCTCCCTAAAGACCCTGACCGGACCAACGGAGGGGCTGGACCCCTGGTTGGCCCGTTAGGATAGGGGAATCTACATCTCCCCGCCCGGCATGTAGATGCCGGTTTGTGCAATGGGCCGAAATGAACTGGCCCGGAGCTCCGGGTTTAGCCATAAGGAATTAAAACGATGGCTAATACCCAAACAACGGTAAGGATAGAGATCGACGTAGCGGAAATCATTGTAGCGGTCACTACTGCCATATTGATGATCGCACGTCTCTTTTCCTTGCCGTAATAAACTGGGCGGGTGAGCAATCGCCCGCCCTTCGCGTCTTCGCGTCTTCGCGTCTTCGCGTCTTCGCGTGATATTTCTACGCAACTCGCGTCCGGACTGTCGTCGTGGCATTATCAGTGACCGACCAACTTGAAGCCACCGCCGTTCCGGAGTCGTTTTTGAGCACTCCGGCCCCTGTGGAATCGGTTATGTCGATCTCGTTTCTCGTAAGCCAACACAGCCACCGGATCCGGTCGAGCAGCCCGTATGAGTTTAACGATGTCCCATCCGTATAGGCCGTATTCATGGCGTTGTAGCAGTCCGTCTGGATGCTCGAATCGCTTGGCAGCGCCGCCGCGATCGACGCCGTGGACGGCACTGCCGCCGTAACCGATGCCTTCATCGTAGCTGTGAGGTCCCCCGACGTGGGAGCATTGGTCAGGTTGGTCACCGTACCCACTGTGGCGCTTGCCGCCGCCGATCCGCCGATGTTTACAGCGTTTACTCCGAGCTGAGCGCTGGAAGTGCTTAGAGCCGACCCGCCCACGTTTTTAATATTGACATCGAGGACCCCGGCCGTCGCTGGACTCGAAACAGCCGTCCCGAGAATATCGACCATGTCGGTTTTTGGGACTCCGGTGACATTCGGGCTTGGAATCGCCCCGCCCGCCCAGTCTACACAATCGACCTTGAGCAGGTTGTTTGCGTCGAGCGCGGCCGCCTGGCCGGCAATATTCACCACGTTTACGCCGAGCTGGGCGGAGCTTGCGCTGACAGCCGACCCGGCGATATCCACCAGGTCAACTTTTAGCAGATTGTTCCCGTCCAGAGCCGCCGCCGCATTTACGATGTTCTTGACGTTTACGTCAAGAATGCCGGCAGTTGCCGGGGTGCTCACAGCCGTCCCAAGAATTTGAGTCATATTCGCCGGATAGTCGGAAACGCTCGTAAGCTCGATCACGAGCACAACAGGAACACAGCCGCTTGCTGTGAGGTAGATGGTGACTTGGGTGCATCCTGATTTATTGAGCGCTGCATTGGGTATGCCGAGTTGATAGATGCCCGCCATGTTTGTACCGTCAACAGCAACAAAGCCCAAGGAGGTCCAGGTTCCCATCGTCATCGTCACAAGGGACATCGAAGTCGAGCTTGAATCGCCCTCACGGTAGTAATAGGCCGTCATGCTGCTGTAGGTGAGCGAAGTCTTGAGCGCCCCGGTTGTCGAGGTCGAATCGAAAATCGGAAACTCTATAAGCTGCGAAGTCGCGCCGTTTAAAATTCTTCGATATCCCATTTCAAATCCTTACTGCTGGTAAGGGTTATTGTACCAATATTGCTCAGTCAGCCAGTTAGCTGATGCACTTGCCGCCTTAAAAGCAACACAAGCAACTATCCAGTCTGTTGATCCGCCAGTTTGGGCGTATGTTCCGGCTGTACTCCCGCTCGCCGTTGCTTGTGTGTAATACTCATCCGAGAACCAGCCGAAAGGTTTTGTCGATAACGGATTGACGCCGCCGATAGTAAAGCCTGATCCCACGGCCAGACCAGACGTGTTACCCGATCCGTCAATGGAAATTTCTGCTGCGTAAATCAAATCCCCGTTGACTGAGGTGGAGAATGTACCGGATGAAAGCGTCGCACCTGTTTTATATCCGGTTTCTTGGATAGCTCCAGTGCCGTCCACGTAGGATGATGTCGCTACCCCGGTAAATTCCTCGATTAGTATTCCAAATTCGGTAGTCCCGGTTATGGTTACATTAATGGTTTCGCTGACTGCCCCTTTGGTGTTGGGGATTGCCCAAATACCTAAATCCTGGCCATTAACAGTAGACCATAAGTAGACAATCGGTGATCCAAACGACCCGTTTTGCGTGCCGGAAACTGCGATAGTGCCTTGCGGCCCTGCCGCAGTGGATATAACAACAATAAGGAAACTTCCGGCCGTGAGGGTATTCGTATACGAAAGAGATCCGCTTGTACTGTGGATTTCCGTATACGAACAATTGTTAAGTCTCGAAAATCCCATTCACCCACCTAACTGTAAAACGCCAGCGTAATCGTACAGGCCGCCGTGGGAAGAAGCCCGATGCTCGTGGCTCCGTTCAAGCTCAAAAACGTCGGGTTGCACTCGGGAGAACTCCCGTTCGTAATATTGCTCCCCGGCGCGGTCAAACCGCTCGTCGCTCCGAGCAGCACAAAAATATCTACCCCCGCTGTCCGCGCAATCTTTACGAAGTTTGCCCCGCTGGGCACAGTCGCATACTGCGCCGTGCTCGATGCAAACACATAGGCGTTAATCGTATCCGCCTGCTGAGCCACCTGAAAAACCGGCTGCCCGAGCCCGTCAATTCCCTGTTGTAGCCTTAGCATTTCGTTTTCCTTTTTAAGTCCACCACAGAGGCACAGAGATCACAGAGAAAGATTTTTTGCCACAAAAGCCAAAAGCTTTTCTGTCTTTAATTCAGGCCTGCTTTTCTCTGCGTCCTCTGTGCCTCTGTGGTGAATGTCTTTATTGTCCCCCGGGTTGCTGATATCCAATCATCTTCTGCAGCGCGCTCTGCCCCCCGCCGACATCTGTCTCGCTCAAAGTCTTCGCCCCCTGAACCCCCGCCATGGAAAGCTGCGCGGCCTGCTGCATCTGGGCTTGCTGGATCCGCTGCTTCCGGATCGCGTCCCTCTTCTGCTGCGCCACGATCAACTTCTGAGTCACTCCGATGAGATCCGCATATTCCCTTATCGTTTCATCCATATCGACATTATCGAGCACCTCAGGTTTTGCGGCGGCAAGGTTTCCGACAAACGCAACCAAACGCTCGATACCCGTTGTTGCCGTGCTCTTCTGCGCATCGGCAAGAGTCGATATAGTTTCAATCTCTAAAGCCCTGTTTCGTATCTCGGCAGGCGCCGGAGGCACAAGCCCCGCCCTTGCCATCATGGCAAACACCCGCTCGATAAAAGGATTTATGAGCTCGAACTGGCTTCTTTCCAGAAATGGCCCGAGCATGAGCATCTTTTCCTGCTTTCGCTCGATGATCTCGGTTGCGGTTCGCACGTTATCGAGCTGGCTGATCATAAGGAAAAGGTCCGCAAAGAAAGCCGAGTTGATTCTCTGCTCTGCCTTGGCAATCTTTTCCTCGATGCCGGCGATGTTGGGAGGCACCTCATAGGCCGGCTTGAACCCGTTTGTCTGCATATTGGTGACGTAGGTAACGCCCCCGGGCAGCAAAGACGCCGGCTCGTTTTTCATCTCGACCCCGGCAACCATTGGCGGGTTGACAATTTTGTCAATCGCCTGGGCGCATCTTTTCTCCATTTGCTGGAGCATCTTGGAACTCGCGAGAGCGTCCATACCCGGGCTTCGGCCGTAGGAGTCGTTTCCGATCACATCCCACCTGGGCGCGCAAAACGGCAGCTCGTGATAGCCCTTGAGCTCGAGCGCCAATGTGGGGCTCTGCCCCCACTCCCAGATGAGCGACCGGTATTTGCGGCCCTTTAGGCCCGGAATTTGGGGCGCCCGGTCGTCGTTTGGCTCGATTGCCTGGGCGATGTTTACTTCTCTATCGAGCTGTCCTGATTTGTAAAAACCCTGGACCGTGGGACTGCAAGCCTCATATCCAAAGCGTTCCACAATCTGTCCGGTCGCAAGCACGTATTCCCGGTAGAGAGTATCGATCTGATTACGGCCGCTTGACGCGAGATAGTATTCGCCGGCCGTAAGGGTCTGGCACCTGATGACGTCTTCATAGTCCTCCTCGATGAGGGTACAGCCCGTGCCAAAGCAGCCGATCTCTTCATAGATTGTGTGCAGCGCGTTGTAGGCGTTGCTCTGGGAGAGCACCGTCAGGATCCGCTTGGTCACCTCGTCAAGCCAAAGACGTACAGGAGTATTGTCAGAAACGTCCAGGTCACGAATAGAGAGCCGAAACCAGGGCCGCGCGGGGCTTGTGAGTCCGGCCATAAGACCGGCAGCCAATGTTCTAAGAGCAAAAATAGGAGTCTCATTGATAATCCTCGATCCAACGGGATCGCCCCGGGTCGCCTGGTTCGGCGTCATGAGGTACCGGCCGCGCCTGGGCAGGATGAAATCGCTAAGTTGCCTCCAGTGCTGCCAGTAGCTCCAGCGGTCAACCCTCATGCCCACGAGGCGCCGATCCACATACCTGCGCAAATCGCTTATCTGCGGGACCTTGTGAAGCTGCGATACAAGAGGAAAAACTTCGCCCATTAAACAAGAGCCTTTTCGATTTCTTTTAGGACATCAAAAACAACAAGTTCGAATTTCGGATACAGCCACTGGATTGTGGCCTCTGGGTAATCGACGAAATTAATAGATCCGGGTGCAAGGCTCATATTGCCTTTCAATTCCGCGGGAACGAGCGCAGGGGGATTCATGATTTTGATACCAATCTGAGCGAGCCGATCGGCGAGAATCGGCATCCCTTTTTTCTCCGCCAGTTCGTTGAGTTTCGCCAGATGCTCCACAAGTCTCGCAAGATTTTGATCCATCCTACCCTCCAAGTAATGTCTTCCCTGACCCAGTCGTGTTCGCTGGCGTCTGCAGCCCCTGCGGGCTCGTTAAAATCGTCTGGCTTGCCCCGTACGCGGCGGCGGCCAGGTTCTTTTGATTTTGCCCGGCAGCCTGCACGCCCGAATCAGGCAGACTCGGAGGCGGCGCAGGAGTTAGAGGCGGCGGTGGAACTGAAGGGGCAGAGCCAAAGCACATGTGCTTAAAACCTCCACTTAAGCGACTTTTCGATTTAGGAATTGGAGAATTTAGGGATTTAGGGAGTCAATCCCTCAATGCCTCAATTCCTCAAAGCTTCCTCAATTTGTTTTAATGGCAACAGCATACCACGCAGGGATTTGGCCCTGCAAAACGGCAACTAGAAGCGGCAACCAGAAGCGGCAATAGAAACGGCAATAGAAGCGGCAAAATACTGGAAAGGAAAGAATTTTTGCGGGCGGTGGGACCGTTGTCGGGATTGCCGCATGGGATCGCCCCCTGATCACAGTCTGTACAGGTATCGATGTTCTGTCTCCACCTCTTCTCTTCTCTCTCCACTCCTGAGCTTTGCGCCGATTGCCTCGAGTTGCTCGCACTGCCGCGTATCCGGGCCGTTGAACCCTGCCAGCTCCCACTCGCCCAAGGGAAAGGAGTAGAGCACCCATCCATATGGGTCCAAAGAATATCCGGCCAGATCGGGTGCCAGTTGTCTGTGGTCTTTCGAGTTCGGTGTTTGTAGCTTCGAGTCCAGGGTTTTCATTATCGACACTCCCCTAAAACGGCAGCGGGGCATGGAAACCAGGACCCGCCTCGCGGGTGGGCGAGTAGACTGACGAGATTGGTGCTGTGCTCGCGGCACAGCAGGGTTCTCGAAGCTTCGCGGTGCGGTACGCCGGGACGCCCGCCTTGTTTAGTCGTGGTAGTAATGGTCAAGCGGAGGCGGACCATCGAAGAGAATCTTTGGCGCGAAGCCTTTTTTGAGCGTGAGGGTATAGGCACACTCAGGGCACTCCCAGACTCGCCCCATCTCCAAAACCTCCAGTAAATCAAGCTCCATGCCGCAGCGCTCGCACTTCATCTCATCATTCCCCGATTCTTCGATTGATTCAATTCCTCAGTTACAGACCCCTCTCTTCAAGAACTTCTCACCGCGGAGGAGCAGAGATTAGAATCATCTGGTTTTGGTTTTTCTTGTTCGTTCAGTCGCTTTCCTCTGTGTCCTGTTCTCGTTCGAACCATGTAGTGTCTATGTAGCCAAATGGTTTTTGCGCCTCTGCGATGAATTGGTCCATTCGGTTTAATCCGGTTTAAGTAGGATACCGCTGACGGAATTTGCCTTGCAAAACGGCAACCAGAAACGGCAACCAGAAACGGAAATAGAAACGGCAAAAAGAAGCGACAAAAAACACGAGGGGGTGAAGGGAAACGCGAAAAGCGAGGTGTCAATAAATATACTAGATATTGAAAGGCCGGCCGCGAGAGCAGTAAGTCGAAAGACCGACGCGGAGGAGATGAAAGTTGAAAAACACTGCCCTAAAGCCTGCCACGGACCAGATCCGGAGATCTCTGCGCTATTAATGGGTAGTTTCTTGAAGTTCTGCTACGAAAAGGGGCGCCTTTTCATAGTTTTGGGTGTCCCACGCGACGGATTTTCTTGCCACAGAACGCCCACAAGGGTCTAAGCTACGGTTCATCTGCGCGTATTGTTACCATGCAGCGCAGATATAATGAACTGCGGCGAATCGATTTTTGTCATTTGATTGCGACCGAGGGCTGTGCTCTGTTTTCTTCTTGCATCCGGAGCATGTCACCCCTCTGCCTCGAAAAGTTCATTATGCCGCACTTTGGAGCGGCACCAGATGTACCTCGTAACCCATGTTTTTAAGCCGGTTTACGAGGTAAGGAACAAGCCTTTTTGAGTTAAGTTTGTCGAAGTAG
>JBKQTS010000209.1:0-93656 GCA_052143075.1 Syntrophobacteraceae bacterium
CGCCGTGTGCGAGTCGGGGCCGTTTTCTGCGAGATGTTGGGCGATTCTTCCCGCCAGCCATTGAGCTTCTCTTACTCTTGCGCTCTGGCGGTCAGGCCACTCCATGAACAGGGCGAGCTCGACCGGGGCGGGGTCCGGGCGAACCGGCGCAGCCGGTGCCGGTTTTGCCGGGCTGAAAGGGACTTCGTCGAACTCGGGTTTGTGCTCAGCCATAACCGTGTTTTCGAAGACCCGGTTGCACCAGTCGATAAGATGGGGCTGAGAGCGGAAGTTTGTATCGAGCACGACAGGCTCGAGGCTGATATTTCCTCCGTCTTCGAGAGGAAGCCCCATCCTGGCGTCCATGAACAGCTTGACTTCCGCTTTGCGAAAGCCGTAAATGGACTGCTTCGGGTCGCCAACCAGAAAGAGGGTTCGCCCGGCTCCATCCGACCAGCCGGCGCACAGCTTCCGCAAAAGCTCCCACTGCTCGCGGCTTGTATCCTGGAACTCGTCAACCAGTATGTGCCGAATCTGCTGGTCAAGTATCAACTGAACGTCGGAAGGGTCGGCAGTGTCAAAGAGGCGCAGAGCAGCCAGCTCGAGGGCGGAAAAATCGAGCACTTTTTTGGCGCGCCTCCGGGCGTCATAGATTTCAAGGACGGAATGCAACAGGACTACCAGGTCCCAGAGCGTATCGGGGTCCGTCACCGGCGCGTCGTGCGTGGGAAGCTGACGTACCTGATGGAGTCTCTGAGCGGTTTCGGGAGGGATATTCTGAATAGCGCAGCCCCACACGGTCTTGGCAAATCCGTTGTAGAACCCGGTTTTGGGTCCAAGTTGTTTCCTGATGTCCCCTTCTTTAGTGAGGAAAGTGTTCGCGAGGCAAATCCACTGTGATAGAGCTTCCCACTGCACCCCTGGAATGTCGGTGGGAAGATCGCACGCGGCCTGTGCGCCGGCGTTCCCGGTCTGCTCCAGAAAGCATGCCCACCCGCACCCAAGATCACAAGCTTCGAACCCCGCTTTCAGTGCATTGAGTTCCGTTTCAGCCAGTTCACGGACCCTGGCCGCAAGATAACCCGACGCCCGGTCCCGGCTAAGGACCTGCACCATGTCAACCAGCCCTCCCCTTCGGCTTACAAGGTCCTTCATTTCGTTTGCCAGGGAC
Source organism: Syntrophobacteraceae bacterium (assembly GCA_052143075.1). Taxonomy (GTDB): domain Bacteria; phylum Desulfobacterota; class Syntrophobacteria; order Syntrophobacterales; family Syntrophobacteraceae; genus SbD1. Next base: position 1,151 of record JBKQTS010000209.1, read on the forward strand.
CACCAGGAATTATTCAGATAAAGAAGGCGATTCATGAGGGCGCGCCGGGCAGCATCGCCTTCCTTTCGGGAGGCGATTTGCTGAAGGGCTTCATTAACGATTTCGTGGAGGAAAAATTCCTGTTCGTTTTCGTCCATGAGGTTGGAACCGGGGGGGATTCCAGCTTCGAACGGCGCCTGCGATGCAACTGCGTAGCAGAAGGAATGAAAGGTGCGGATGTGGAGAATATCCCCGGCAAGGAGCAGCTCTTCGATCTTGCTGTGTGCCGCGAGCGCTTTCGAGGCGTAATCGAGCAGTTCGGCCTCCGCCGCGTTTTGAGCCGCTGCGCCTTTTTTTGCCCGATCGAGACAGCCCCTTACTCTTTCACGCATCTCGGCTGCCGCCTTGTTGGTGAAGGTAAGCGCGAGGATCTGCCGGGGGTGGTCTACAAGTCCCAGGAGGCGTAGAAACCGGGCGACCAACAAAAAGGTCTTACCCGAGCCGGCCGGGGCAGTAAGGTGAAAGCTGCCCGCCGGATTCAAGGCACTGGAGCGTTTTTCAGCGTCTGCGAGAACAAGCATAAAACCAGTTTCTGGTCGTTGGTTTTTAGTTTTGAGTTAACCCCTCGAAAGGATTAAATTTTAATCTCAAAAACTCAATACCCGAAAATTCAAAACTTGATACTAAAAACTTAAAACTCTTCCGGCCGTTCACCGGCCAAACTCCGTTCCAGAAGCTCTTTTGCATGCTCGCGCACCTTCTCAGATATCGAAACACCTCCCAGCATGCGGGCAAGTTCTTCTGAGCGCTCCGATTCCGTCAGTATGCGGATCGTGGTGGAGGTCTCGTTTCCTTCGGCCTGCTTTTTTACCACGTAATGCCATTTGCCGTAGCAGGCGATTTGGGGAAGGTGAGTAATGCAGATGACCTGATGGCGCTCGGAGAGCTTATTTAATTGAACCCCGACGAGTTCAGCGGCACGGCCTCCGATTCCCGCGTCAACCTCATCAAAGATGAGCGTCTCAGCTTCTTCTTTTCTGCCCAGAAGACTCTTGAGGGCGAGAAGAATTCTGGAGAGCTCGCCTCCTGAGGCTACCCTGACCAGAGGCTTCAAGTCTTCTCCCGGATTTGCCGAGAGCAGAAACTCTACCCGGTCAACACCGGTCGGAGAGAATAAGGGAGGATTTTCGTCTTCCACGGAAAAGCGCACGCAGAAGCGTGCTTGCGGCATATCGAGATCGGCCAGATTATGCGAAACTTCCGTGGAGAGCTTTGCCGCCGCCTCGTGCCGTTTGCGCGACAGATCGCCAGCCCTCTCGATGTAGGCGAGACGCAGGGATTCGATTTCTCTTTCCAGTTCCTCTTCCCGGAGGCTTGATTCCTCGCTCTCGCCGGCCATTTTGTGGAGTTCTTCCAATCCGGCCAGCATCTCGTTTGCGCTCGATCCATACTTTTTCCCGAGTTTGCCCAGGAGCGCAAGCCGTTCTTCTACTGCGGCGAGCCTTGGAGGGTCGAAGATTATCCGTTCAGCGTAGTGCCGCAGCGAGTGGGTCATCTCTTCGAGGTGAATACGGGCCTGCTGGAGGTATTCGCCAAGTCCGTTCTGGGAAGGATCAACATCGAAGATCGAACGCAGGTCTTTTTCCACCTCCGAGAGCCGCTCCAAAATGGCGCCTTTTTCGGAGTAAAGCGCGTCGATGGCCCTTTGTGAGGCATAGGTCAATGTGGCGGCGTTTTTCAGGATCTCGCGCTCTCGCCCGAGATCGCAATCCTCGTTTGGTCGGATCTTTGCCGATTCAAGCTCTGCGATCTGGAATCGCAGAAAATCCATCTGCGCTGCTCTCTGCTCCCGTGCACGTCTCATATGGGCAAGTCCGTCGCGACTCTGCTGCCATGCCGTATGGATTGCCCGCACCCTGGAGCAGTCTCCATCGAGATCGGCGAAAGAATCAAGAAGGCCCAGGTGGGTTTCGGGATCGAGAAGAAGCTGATGCTCGTGCTGCCCCGAAATCGAGATCAAAAGGGGCGAAAGCTGCTGGATCTGCTGCACTGATGCGGCCTGGTCGTTTATATACACGCGATTTCGCCCGCTCCTCGCGATGCTCCTTCGGATTACAAGTTCCAGACCAAAGTCGATCCCCCATTGGGTGAGATACCTTGCACAGGGGCACTCGGAAGTTTTCAGTTGCACGACCGCCTCAACGCTCGCCTCAGCAGCCCCGGTTCGGATCATCTCATTTGATGCCCGCCCCCCGAGGATGAGGTTGACGGCCCCTACGAGAATCGATTTGCCCGCACCAGTCTCTCCTGACAGGACATTGAATCCCGGTTGGAAGCTTATTTCGAGATCGCGAATTATGGCGTAATTGTGGATGGCCAAACTGGTCAGCAATTGTCGATAATTCCTTCCTTGAGATTGCGGACAATTTTATCAGCAAAAGACGATAAGGGACAACAGAATCGGGAAACCTGCCGCGTTGCTCTATCCAGGCGCTCAACTTACGTATCCGCAACTAACTTTGACACTATCGACTGCTCATCGGTTCAGAAAATTCCAGCGCGGAAGTTAGCGAAAAACTTCTTGACAGGCATTTTTCGTGTGACATAGTTTATTTGTTATTCTTTATTCCGACGAGAGCTACAGTTGGGAAAACCCCGTCGCCCATTTCCTGATTATCCTGCGGAACGCATCTGATATTCGCACTCGAACTGAAGCTGTACCCTTCCGGACTTGCGCTGTTCGTCCTCTATGCAATTCGGGCAGGCGACCCAAGTGACCTCGCCAAACAGCCTGCCAAAGCGGTGCTTGTTGGCAGTGTCGCCACAAATTCCAAAACATCTCCAGCAATCGGCACAGGAGGATTTTATGAGGCTCGATGCCATTTACCGGGAACTGATGACCATAAACTGCATGAATGATGATCACCAGAAGGCTGCCGCATCCCAAGCGCTTTTCGCCAAGTTGAATCAAATGGAAATGCCTTCCCACTTCAACTGGGCGGATGAAATCCTCGAAGGTGTACACGTTAAGGAGCGGGGTGACCAACTCGCTGTTTTATGGGTCGATTTGAATACCGGTCAGGAGCGAAGGTACACCTATGCCGAGCTTGCCGCAGAGTCCAACAGGCTTTTGAACTTCTTTCGGGCGCATGGTGTGGACAAAGGAGACAGTGTATACATGATGGTCCCATCTGTTCCGGAAACCTGGTTTGCCAGTGTCGCAAACATCAAGGGCGGGCTGGTGGCAGTGCCCACGGCAGATACGATGACAGTCAGAGAGCTTGAATACCGATTTTCGACCTATACGCCACATGCAGTGCTTGCTGATCCAAAATCCGCCAAACTGATTGACGAGGCCCTAAGAAAAGTTGGAACGGCCCCCAAGGTCAAGCTCGTTTTGGGTGAAGCGGAGGGCTGGAAAAGCTACAGTGAAGTCGGCAAAGAGGATTCCGCAGCCGAACCGGCTCGAACGAAAAGCAATGACATTATCTTGTGCTTCTTCACTTCGGGTACCACCGGCATGGCAAAAAGGGTCGCCCATACCGCGACGTCCTACCCCGTCGGCCATCTGTCCACGTCAAACGTTATCGGTATAAGGCCGGGTGACCTTCATAACAACTTGAGCCAGCCGGGATGGGCCAAATGGGCTTGGAGCACCTTCTTTGCTCCCCTCAACATGGGCGCTACATCAACGGGGTTCTACCAGGGCAAATTTGAAGGAAGCGGATACCTCGGAGCCGTCGCCCAATACAAGGTGAATGTATTCTGTGCTCCGCCGACCGCCTGGAGAGCTTTTATTCTGCTCGATTTAGAAAAATTCAAGTTTGGCGCACTGAGGGAATCCGTGAGTGCGGGAGAACCCCTCAACCCAGAAATCATTCAGAAATGGAAGAAATACACGGGCACCGAAATCAGGGATTTCTATGGGCAAACCGAATCCACGGCCATGATCGGCAATCCTCCGTGGAACAAAGGGAAGGTCATCCCCGGCTCATTCGGACGGCCGACGTTCCTCTACGACATTGCCCTCGCCGACGATCAAGGCAATGAGATCACCAAACATGACGAAGTGGGACACATCGTGATCAAGCTGAACAGGTGGCGCGCGGTAGGGCTGTTTGACCAGTATGTCGGCGATGCCGATAAAATGGGGGCGGTCTTCATAGACAACTACTACTACACCGGCGATAGAGCTTCTTTCGACGAAAAAGGATATTGGTGGTTCGTGGGTAGAGCCGATGACGTCATAAAGTCCTCTGATTACCGTGTCGGCCCGTTTGAGATCGAAAGCGCGCTCCAGGAGCATAATGCGGTTGCAGAATCCGCGGTTGTGGGCAGTCCCGATCCGAAAAGATGGCAACTGGTGAAAGCCTTCATAATTTTGAGACCGGGCTGTGAACCTTCACGCGAACTTGCTCTCGACATTTTCAAACACTGTACAAACATACTAGCCAGTTACAAATTCCCACGAATTATCGAATTTGTGCCCGAACTTCCGAAGACAATCAGCGGGAAGATCAGGAGAGTGGACCTCAGGGAGCTGGAGAAGACGAACAAGGAGAAAAACCTGAAGGGACAACACGAATACTTCTATCATGAATTTCCCGAGATCAAGTCATCCAAGCTGGGAACCTAATTTTTCACTCCCAGTCGCTCAAAAACGAATCGGGCCGCTGATCGCTTCAGAGAGCTAGGCGGCCCGACTTATTTAACCAGACAAAACTATAGCAAAATCACTGTTGTTGGCCCGGCGGCTGCTTTTTCTTATCCGGAGCTTATAATTGCCCAATCCGGGACCGCGAAGTCTTGCGGACGCCTTAAGTTTTTCCCACCGTAGAAGTTCTGTGTTAAAGAATGCAACGGGTGCTTTCAATTTCCGAAGTTTGGAAGCATGCAGTTTTTGGTGATACGGCATGCAAAACTCAAGAATAGGAATCTCGAAAGGAGGAGTATGAAAAAGGCAGGCCTTTTGATGGCATTTGTTCTGGTTGTCGCCTTATTAGTTTCCTGCGCCGATAAGGGCAAGGATCAATTGGCGGGTACCTGGCAAAGACAGAACGGAAGCGACGCGATCACCTTTTCGAAAGATGGCAAGGTGCTGCTGGTGAACGGCCCGTCAACCATCAGCACCACTTACGGGCTGGGCGACAAAAGCAATTTTCAACTGGATTTGGGGATTCTTGGGACCCCCACGGTCAAATATTCCCTCTCCAAAGACGAGCTTACCCTCACGGATTCCCGGGGCAAAGAGGTCAAATATCTCCGGGTGAAAGAGGAACGCAAGACCGCAGTGAAAGAAGAAGGCAAGGCCGCCGCCGAAAATGGTAAATAGGCTGAGACGCGGCAGGGAGAGGGAAGAAAACTGTTCACTCGTCCGTCGCTCCTGTCTTTGCAGTAGCGGCAGCAAGGGGCGGTGGGTTTTATTCCGGCTCCTCGCTTCCCGCTACTGCCTTTAGGATTCAAGCTTCTCGCTCCCCGCTGCTGCCTTTAGAACGTTGCGGTCAGGTTTATGCCGCCGTAAAAATGCGTGGACTTCGAGTCCAGCGAATTGGCTTCCAAGTAGTCTGAAGCAGCGTCCGTCAAAGGCAGCCAGACTCCGATTTTCGGGGAAAGCGTTACATACTTGCATATCGGGAACTTCACGTCAGCGGTTAGCTGGCAGGTATGAAAATTCGAGTAGCTCCCGAGAGGTTGAGTCCCGATGGGTTCAGAGTTCAAAGACAATGTATTATTATCCTGCAGGAGAATAAGATATCCGAAGCTTGCCCCAAGGTCCAGAGTGGCCCCCTTACAGAGACAATCAACCGGGATGCTTTTGGTGAGGTCGAGCTGGAACCAAACATCGACGGCATGAGTTACCTCCCCGTAAACTGTGAACGCTGTGCTAAACCACGGGAAATTATAAGTGACGCCTCCGAATATTTCGTCCTGGTCGAAAGCGCTTATTGGTTCTTGAAGGCCGTAGTATATGTTCCCGATCAGTACCGAAAAATCTTTGCATAGTTCCTTCGTGTAGGAAACTGTGAAGTCGGTCTCACTCCACTTCGCGTTGCCCACTCTTTGTCCCGGCGCCGTGGGGTTCGGTACTTGTCCCTCCAGGGTCATAAAGGGATTGTTGCTGTGGCGCGAGGTGTCGAAATTTCCCCAGACGCTTGCTGAAAAACCGGCATAGGTGGCCGTAAACGCAGGTTGGAAGACGGCGCTGTCTTTGCTTTGCGCGGCGCCGCGAAATATGTACTGGCTCAGGATGTCAGTTGAAAAACTTAAAGATGGCTTCTCCGCCTCGGGTGCTTTTTGCTCCGCCGGGGCCGTAGGTTCGTCGGCCCACGCAGCCATGAAAGGAAAGGAGATAGCCAGGAACGAAACCACACATACCAGTGCTTTCTTTCTGATTGCCGATGAGTTCATTGCATTTGCCCCTTTTTTGATGGTGAGGTTGGAACTGCCTTTCTTGAGCTGTTCGTTTTTGTTAAGGCGACCATGCGGAAAATCAATATCGGTCCCGCGTTTTTAGCCAGGTCGCAACGCTCTTGTCGATGAATATGGATTTCCATTCGAGGGTAAGATTTCAAAGAGCAGAATTCGCGCCAGATAACGTCGCACCTGATGCAATTTTTGAGAGGCATCTGTCCTGTAGGATCTAACATACTGAAATACCGGCTAAAGATGCAAGGGAATTCTTGCTGCGAAACTATCCCGTTATGTTTCTCCAACGGAATGGATAGAGCCCAAGCGATACGAAAATGTACCATGATCGGTTGCCGCGCCAATTTTGGCACAAATTCGGATAACCTTTCGGGGCTGAATGCCGAAGACCCCAGTGAGCACGTTGACTTTTGCAGGCATATCGATATGCTCTGGCAATCATTCTGTAAAGTAATTCGGTTTTTCCCAAGGCCTATTGAGGAGAGTAAAAATGGATGAAAATGAAATTCTGGAAGCGCTTACCGAAGATTTTTTCCGGGGCTGGGATGTCACGCCGACCGGCGGCGGGTTTCTAATTACAACAGACTGGGTTCTCCCGAATAACGAGCGGATCGAAATCCACGTTCGCAGGGTTGGCGACAGGGAGGACCTTTTCATAGTTACCGACGGAGGCGAACTGATTAGCTACCTTTTTTCACAGGGTGTGGACATAACGCGGGACCGCGACAGCAAGCGAACCCTGAACGGGATAGCGGAAAACAGGTCCATAAAGGTCACCGAGCACCAGTTGGTCAAAGGTGCAAATGAGGAAGAACTTGCCGGAGCGGTGCGCGTTGTGCTCGAAGCCGTTAAGGAGGCCTCATTCTCACTGTGGCACAAAATTAAGTCAAAGCCGGAAGACTCGGTACATTAACGGTTCGTCATAACTCAGGTCCAGGCCGTTTGAGTTTTATTCACCCAAGACCCCCTCCTCCTGTGGCTGGATTGGCTCGGCCGCGGAGGCTTCGCTTTTCAGGAAAACGATCCCGAGCGGCGGCAGATTCAGCGAAAGGGAACAATTGCGACCGTGGCTGGGGACCGGAACAGCGTCTATGCCGCCGAGATTGCCGTAACCGGCACCGCCGTAAATCTTTGAGTCGCTGTTGAGAATTTCCCGCCAGTGGCCCGCCCGGGGGACCCCAAACCGGTAGTTTGTCCGCGGCACGGGGGTAAAATTGGCCGCTATCATTATTAAATCCTCGCCGGTTTCGGGCTTTCTAAGAAAAGCGACCGCGCTCGAGTCTGCGTCGCGGAAGTCGATCCATTCAAATCCTGCGCCGCTGAAATCGACTTGGTGCATGGCAGGTTCATCCCGGTACAATCGGTTCAGATCCTGGACCCATTTTTGAACTCCCTGGTGTGCAGGATTCTCGAGAAGGTCCCAGGCTATGCTTTGTTCGTGATACCACTCGTCCCGCTGTCCGATTTCACAGCCCATGAAGATGAGCTTTTTGCCGGGTTCGCCGAACATGTAGCCTAAAAGCAGCCTCAGGTTTGCGAATTTTTGCCAGTCGTCTCCAGGCATCTTATGCAGCAGAGAGCCTTTGCCGTACACCACCTCGTCATGAGACAGGGGAAGGACGAAATTTTCGAAAAAGGCATACCAGATATTGAAAGTAAGCTGGTTCTGGTGAAATTTTCTGTAAACGGCCTCTTTCGAGAAGTACTCCAGGGTATCGTGCATCCAGCCCATGTTCCACTTCATGCCGAATCCCAGGCCACCCACGTAGGCAGGCCTCGATACCATCGGCCATGAAGTGGACTCTTCGGCAATCGTCTGTACGTCGGGATATTCCTGGTAAACCACCTCATTGAAACGCTTTATGAAATAGATTGCGTCCAGGTTCTCCCTACCCCCGTAAATGTTGGGAATCCATTCGCCGTCCCGTCGTGCATAGTCCAGATAAAGCATCGACGCTACGGCGTCCACCCGAAGTCCATCCGCGTGATACTTGTCGAGCCAGAAAAGGGCGCTGCTGATGAGAAATGCCCTGATTTCATAGCGTCCGTGATTAAAGATGTAGCTGTTCCACTCGGGATGGAAGCCCTTCTTGGGGTCCTGGTGCTCGAACAGGTGCGTCCCGTCGAAGTATGTGAGCCCGAATTCGTCGCTCGGGAAATGCGAGGGCACCCAGTCGAGAATGACCCCTATCCCGTTTTGGTGCATTACATCGATCAGGTACATGAAATCCTGAGGGGTTCCGAATCGCGAGGTCGGGGCAAAGTAGCCGGTGGTCTGATATCCCCATGATCCATAGAACGGGTGTTCCATGACGGGAAGGAATTCAACGTGTGTGAAACCCATCTCCGCTAAGTATTCCGGAAGATGCTCCGCCATCTCGCGATAGCTCATCCAGCGGTTTCCCTGCTCCGGCACCCGCCTCCACGAACCTAAATGGACCTCATAAATTGACCAGGGGGCGTTCAAGGCATTAACTTTTGCGCGGCCATCCATCCATTCGACGTCATTCCAGTCGTAGGCCGTGTCCCAAATGATGGAACCGGTTTGGGGGGGAGTTTCCCAATGCCTGGCATAGGGGTCGCCCTTATCTACCCTGTATCCGTTTTTCCTGGAGACTATGTGGTACTTATATATAGCTCCCTGACCAAGTTCCGGGATGAATCCCTCCCAAATACCCGAGCCGTCCCTCCTTACGGACAGAGGATGTGCTTCTTTGTCCCAAACATTGAAGTCGCCGATGACCGAAACCTTTATGGCGTTAGGCGCCCATACTGCGAAGAAAGTCCCGGTTACTCCGTCAACATTGACAATGTGCGATCCCATCTTCTCGTAAAGTTTGAAGTGACTCCCCTCCTTGAAAAGATAAGCATCGTGTTCAGTAATCAGGCTGAACCCATAGCTGACTTCGGGATTTCCCATTTTTATTCCCTCGTCTCAGTTGCAGTCTCGACCCCGCTGGAGTTCCAAATCTTAAGCATAAGTCTTAAAGTCTCACTCAATCACAAATCCTAAGAATTTCAAATTCTAAAATACTTCAAAATCTTAAGACTCGGTCGAATATAATATTTTATATTAATGATAACGGCGCAAGCCGATAACAGGAGGAATCCGTTGAGTGAGATAACGGGGAAAACACTCATCGTTACCGGGGCTTCCGGGGGCATCGGCCGAGCTCTGGCCCTTGCGCTCGCAGGTGAGGGGGTGGGGCTTGTATTGAATGCCAGAAGCCCTGCATCCCTGGAAAAAGTGGCGGAAGAATGCACAAAAATAGGAGCGGCAGTCGATTTTGTGGCTGGTTCGGCCGCCTCGAGCCAAGTTGCGCATGGGCTTGTCGAAAAAGCAATTAAGATTGGGGGTTTTTACGGGTTTATCCAGGCCGCCGGGGTCCTTTATCCCGGGCCGGTTGTGTGGGAGCTTTCAGGCGCCGGGTTCAGAGAAATTTTTGAGGCGAGCGTAACGGCGAGTTTCGAGATGGCAAGGGTTGCTTTCCCACATTTGATCGAAGCTGGCGGAGGAATTGCCGTCTTTTTGGGGTCCGGTGCAGCGGAGAGGGTTGTGCCGGGAATTGGAGCGTACGGTGCTGCAAAGGCCGCCGAGGAGCATCTCGCAAGGCATCTTGCCGAGGAAACCCCTGAGGTCACCACGCTGGTGTTTCGTCCCGGAGTAGTAAATACGCCGATGGTCCGTAGCGTTAACGACGCGCGGGGGAGGGCCGCCAAAGGACTGCAGGAGCAATTCAGGGTCTACGAAAGAAACGGCGAAATACTTGATCCTGAAGTTCCAGCGCGTGCCCTGGTTTCTATCCTCAGCAATAATCCCCGCCGATTCCACGGTAAAATCGCAACCTGGCGCGATGGCGATGGACGCGCGCACTAAAGGGTTAAGGGTGAAATTTTCACCCCTCACCCTCTTTCGCGCTAAAGCAGAATATTTGACAGATTTTTCCTAAGCGTGCATAATAGCTCTGCAAACTGGAAGCGCTTCTTTTTGCGCCAACCATTTGGTGTTGGACATTTCTCCACCCGGGCCGTGGCCTCATGAAAACGGAAAGAAATAAGACCGGCATCCCTGACTGCTCCATCGGCATGGACGCTCCAAAGGGTTCTGCGACCATCGAGAAGATGCGCGAGCGCATAGAAAACCTGAAAGAATGCTTCAGGGTATCCGGGCTTATCAATTCAAGCCTGCAACTGGATGAGGTACTGGAAAACATAATGACGACCTCACGCTCGATTCTGAAAGCCGATGCCTGCAGCCTCATGCTGGTTGACGAAAAGAGTGACGAACTGGTTTTTGAAGTGGCGCAGGGGCCGGTTGCCGACAGGCTCAAGGGAGGCATGCGAATAAGAAGGGGACAGGGGATAGCCGGGACCGTACATGATACCGGTGAGCCGCTTTTGATCGAAAATGCTTACGAGGACACCCGATTCAACAGGGAATTCGACCGTATGACAGGATACCGCACGCAAACGATCCTGTGCGTGCCTCTGAAGATCAAGGAAAGGGTGATAGGGGTATCGCAGGTAATAAACAAGCTCGACGGCTCGAGTTTCAACGAGGAAGACAAGGAAACCCTGAGCCTTCTGTGCGTCCACGCCGCCATTGCGGTCGAAAATGCGCGGTTGCACCATGAAATTCTTCGCCGCCGGCAGATCGAACAGGACATGGCGTTTGCGACCAGCATTCAGTTGAGTTTTTTGCCACAGGAAATGCCGGAGATCCAGGGATTCAAGTTCAGCACACATTACCAGCCTGCCCGGGAGATTGGAGGGGATTTCTATGATTTCATAGCTCTGGATGACGATCGTATCGGTATTCTCATCGGCGATGTTTCAGGCAAAGGGGTGGCATCCGCCCTCTTTATGGCCAGGTTTACCAGCGATTTTCGCGTCCTGGCCATTCGCGAACAGAACCCGGAGAGGCTTATGCGCCGGGCAAACGAAATTGTATGTGCCCAGAGCTGCCGGGGGATGTTCGTAACTTTGCTTTATATCGTGCTCAAGAAAAATAGCGGCGAGGCCGTTTATGTAAATGCAGGACATCTTCCGCCCATAATCTGGAACGGCTCCGAGGGTAAATATGCTACTCTGCGCGGAAGCGGTGGTCCTCCGATAGGGATAGTGCCCGATCAGCATTACCCTTCTGCAAGCGTGTCACTCAAGGCTGGCGACTGCATCCTTTTGTCCACCGATGGGCTAATTGAGGCCAAAAACGACCAGGGGGATCTGTTCGGATGGGACAGAATCGAAAACAGCCTGAGCGCGGGAGATTCGGACGTCGAATCCGCTAAATCCCGCATATCTTTTTCACTTTCTCAGTTTGTCGGGGAGTGCCCCCAGGCTGATGACATCACACTGGTGCTGGTTGGATTCGAGGCCTCCCCCGGTACGCCCCATCGACTCGATAGACCACGTGGTGCCGGCCTCCGGCGCTACGCGGGGCGAAATGGATTAAGTAAGGCCCGCAAGAGGCATTACCAGGAGAAATAGTTGGCGTTCACGAGTTTTAAAGGCCCCGTTATTCTGGACGTTCCGGCTGATCCGCCCGCCATGTTCATCGTGAGGGAGCTTGTGGGTAAAATCTCGTCAAGAATCGGCTTTGAGGACGATGAGACAGACAAGTTGGTCCTTGCGGTGGACGAAGCGTGTACGAATGTGATCCGGCACGCCTACAAGAACAGCGGCGATGAAAGAATTATCATTACTTTCACCCTCAGCATGGACTGTTTTGAAATCATGATTCGGGATTTTGGAAGGGGCGCCGACCCGGCGACATTCCAGGGACGTGATTTAACTGAAATTCGTCCCGGAGGACTTGGAATCCACTTCATCAAATCAGCGGTGGACAAGATAGAATACGATATGCCGCCCAACGGGGGCATGGTGCTCAAAATGATAAAATTTTTGCCAGGACAGGAGAAGGCGCAAAATTGAAAATACAGGTCGACGAAAGAAAACCAGGCGTATTCGTCGTCTCCCTTGCAGGAGACCTCGACATGAGTTCCTCACCGCAGGTAAGGAACATTCTGTTGCCCCTCTTCCGGAAACAAGCGTCACACATAGTAGTGGATCTCACTGATGTTCCATATATAGACAGTTCGGGAATAGCCACTTTCGTGGAAGCGCTCCAGCTTTCGCGCAAGGGCAAGGTCCGGTTTTCCCTTGCCGGCGCGTGTCGAAGGGTCGAATCGATATTTGATCTCGCTTACCTTAAGAACATTTTTGAAATGGAGCCGGACACAAACCAATTGATCGAGGGAGAACCTGTCAGGTGAGTTTAGCGGCCGCACGTTCGGATAGCAGGATAATTTTTTTTCTGAGACACATTACCAGCATTTCATGTTTCTTCAACGAAACCATGAAATGGACGCTGGTAAAACCATTTCAGGGGAAGCCCCTTAGATTCAGGGCCGCCATCGCCCAGATGGATGAGGTTGGAGTTAAATCGATCCCTATAGTGGCGCTCGTCTCGTTTGTAATCGGGATTATCATGGTGCTCCAGACCGCATATCAACTGGAAAAATTCGGGGCGCTCAACTATGCGGCGAGCCTGGCTGCCGTTGCCCTCACCCGTGAGATGGCACCGCTTCTTACGGCGATAGTTCTGGCCGGCCGAGTCAGCGCGGCATTCACGGCGGAACTGGGCACGATGCTGGTCACCGAGGAGATCATGGCCCTGGAGGTCATGGCCATATCTCCCATAGCCTACCTTGTAGTCCCACGATTCATCGCCATGATTGTCATGCTCCCGTGCCTGACCGTGCTTGCCGACGTCATCGGAATGATCGGCGGCTACTTTGTTGGAACGCTTGCAATCGGCATCAGGTCCGCGCTCTATATTCAGAATACGGTTGACGCCCTGCTGATGAAGGACATCATGAGCGGGCTAATAAAAAGCGTTGTTTTTGCCGTTATTATAGCCATGGTCGGCTGCTATATGGCGTTCGTGGTAAGGGGAGGCGCTGAAGGGGTCGGGAAGTCAACTATGATTTCCGTGGTCACCTCGCTTATCAGTATAATCCTTGCCGACTGCCTTTTTACGGAAATATTTTATCTTTTTCTGTAGGTTTTGGTCACGAAGCTTCGTGACCAGGAAGGCTTTCGCAAAACAAGGGATGTTCCACATGGCCGAAGCGTTGATAGAAGTGAAAAACCTCATGAAGAGCTTCGAGGGAAGAGTGGTATTGGATGGGATAAATCTTAATGTGGAGCGGGGCAGTGTATTCGCCATCATGGGAGGGAGCGGCTGCGGCAAGACTACTCTGCTCAGGCATCTCATCGGGGTTATCCGTCCCGATAGCGGTCAAATCCTGGTCGGCGGACACGATATCACCACGTTTGGCGAAAACCAGATGGACGGGTATCGCAGACGATTTGGAATGCTGTTCCAGATGGGCGCGCTGTTGAACTCCCTGAGCGTTCACGACAATATTGCGCTTCCACTCCGGGAGCACACAGCGCTGGACGAAAAGATCATCGGTGTCATGGTCAAAATGAAACTGGAACTCGTTGGGCTTCGTGATTTCGAACACCTCAAGCCTGCACAGCTCAGCGGCGGTATGCAAAAAAGGGTCGCCTTGGCGCGCGCCCTTGCCCTGGACCCGGAAATCGTCTTTTACGACGAACCTACCTCGGGGCTCGACCCCGTGGTGACCGGGGTTATCAGCCAGCTCATTCTCGATGTTAGTAAACGTATGGAGATCACATCGGTCGTGGTCACTCACGATATCGGAAGCGCCTTCAAAATAGCCGACAAAATGGTAGTTCTGTTTCGGGGAAGGGTTGTCGCCGAAGGCGCACCCAAAGAAATACAGCAGTCCTCCGATCCGCTGGTTCAGCAATTCATCCATGGAAGCCCCGACGGGCCTATTCCGCTTCGCCAGTCCAGCAAGGATTACCTCGAGGATTTGCTGGACATGTAATAGATTCGAGTTCCAACAAAGGAAAGTGAGATTTTTAAATGCAGGTTTTCAGGTCGGAGATAAAAGTCGGGTTGCTGGTTGTGATCTCATTCATTCTTTTCGTGGTCGGGATCTTTGTCGTGAGCGATGTCCGCTCACTGTGGGATAAGAAGAAAACGCTCGTTATTCTCTTCCATTATGCGGACGGAATTACCGCTGGGTCGCCCGTCTGGTACGCCGGATTTGAAGTGGGCGGGGTAAAAGACATACGCATAGCCTCTGGAGTTGCTGACCGTATTGCGATCACGGTGAGGATTTCCCCGGATGCTCGAGTGAGGAAGGATTCCAGCGCTGAAATCAGAAGCCTCGGAATGATGGGCGCAAAGTACGTGGAGATCAGCCCGGGATCTCCTGACTCTCCCGAGTTGGCGTCCGGCGATGTAATTGAAGGCAAAAGCCCGGCTTCACTTTCCGAAATAATTGAAACCGGAGGGAAGGTCGCCTCGGGCCTGGTCGATTTGGTTCAGGAGGCAAAAGACCTTGTTTCCGAGGTTCGCAACGAATACACGATAAAAGAAACCATCCAGAACGCAAACGCCCTCCTCATTCAACTGAGAGAGCACACGGCCGATTTGGGACCGATAATGAAAAACATAAGAAAGGTGACGGGACAGGGCGGCGACGAGTTCGTGTCATTAATCAGGGAGGTGCGCGACACCAATAAAGACGTGCAGAAAAGGCTGGGTACGATCGAGACCGAGCTCACCAAGACACTGGGACAGGCGGGCCAGGGATTTTCGGAAGCCACAGAGGCCGCAAAGGGGTTACGCTCGATCCTTGATTCGAACGATGACAATATAGCCTCTATGGTTTCGCACTTGAATGAAACCTCTCGCCACCTGGAAGCCTTGAGCGAGGACATCAGGCTCCATCCCTGGAAAGTCGTATGGAAGACTGACGGGGCGATTGACGCCTCCAATGCGGCGCAATGGAGGGAAAAAGGCAGGATAGGGCCATATGGGAAGCAATAGCGTATTCATTTTGACTTGTCTCTTTTTTCTTTCGGCGTGCGCCTCCGGAGGATCGGACCCTTATAACCGGGCCGTCGAAAATTACTGCATGGGGCATCTGAGCGAATCCATCGAATCGTACAGGCAGGCCATTATCCTCAAACCATCCGATCCTCAGCCCAAATTCAACCTGGCCGTAATTTACCAGGACCTGGGAAAACTCGAGGAAGCCGAAAGACTTTACAAGACTATTTTAGAGCATGATCCAGGGTTTGCTCCGGCATGGTCCAATCTTGCATCTATCCAGGAAAAACGCGGGCAGGCCGATGAGGCTGAAAAGTCACACCGGCGCGCCCTGGAGGTGGATCGGGATGGTTGCGCAGCGGCAAGCCAGTTCGGCTATTTTCTACTGAGGACGCAACGCATGGATGAGGCGGAGGCAATCTTCGAGCATTCCATAAAAGAGAATCCCCGTTGCGCAAACACCTGGTTTGGCCTCGGCCTGATTGCGGAGGCAAAGGGTGATCAGCGGACGGCCCTCCGAAGCTACGATAACGCTTTGATCTATAATTCATCCGATCTCGAAGCCTACGTGCGATCAGCCAGAATCATGATTCCAAGGGGTGAGAGGGACCGCGCCGTTGGTCTGCTTCAAAAGGCGGCAAGCCTGGACTCGGCTAGGGGTGATATAAACCTGCTTCTCGGCGAATTGCTCCTGGAAGATGGGAAATTAAAAGAGGCGGAAAATGCTCTTGAACTGGCCAGGAAGACCGGAGCGCCATTGGCCGAATGCGATAGGGAACTAAGCATCGTGTACGGGAAACTAAGCGAGCAATGCGACGGCAAAACCAGGTGACGTTTGAGGGGTGTCCGTCTAACGGCCTTGGGGCTCCCTGATTGCCTTTGGAATAAGATCTATCGCTTTTTTCAGAAGTGCTGTCCCATCTCGTTCGAGTCCCATTTTGCGCAAACAACCGGCGCATTCGATATAAGGCAACTCGTACTCCGGAAAGATATCGGCCGCCGTTTTGAAGCTCTCGATTGCTTCGGTCAGCATGCCCTTCGACAAATAGGCCTTGCCAAGGTGAATCGAGGATACTATGGAACGCGGGTTCCTCTGCAATGCGTCTTTGAGCGTCCGGATCGGGTCCCGGGAAACGAAAGCCCCGAACAGGTAAGGCATATAGAGCGAAGGCTCGATCTCCATAGCTTCCAGGAACATCCTCCAGGCTTTCGATGGGTTTGATGGATCGGATGCAAGAATGCCGGCTTGCAAAAGAAGCTCGTAGCGCGTTGCACTCAGGAGCAGATGACGGCCGGTCTTCTTAGCTCCCGCGCACTTGCACAGACGCTCGAAGGTGCTTGCCGCCCCACCTCCAGGCAGTTCGCAACCCTTTTCCCCTGCAGCAATAATCCGGTCCTCTCCACTCTCTCCCCGATCCATCGACGCCAAGGGGTGTTTAGCCGGAAGCAAGCTGCGGTAAAACTCCACCCTGTCTTTTCCACGGTCGAGGTAATGTCGTTCCCGCTGCACGTATTCCCTGGCTGATGCCGACACAGTGACTCTTAGAGAGGCGTCCGAGACCAGGTGATCGAGCGTGGAGATGAGTTCATCGGGCGTGTTGAAGAAGAATCCTGTCCTGCCCTGTTTTACAGATAGAAGATACGGCCCGGTGGCCTGCAGGACGGGGACCACGCTGTGAGCCGCATATTCGAGGAACTTGACGTCAGACCTGGACCGGTTGAACGGGGTGTCTTCAAGAGGCGCTATTCCAATATCCAGCCGTGAAACAAAACTGTAGTAGTCATCAAGTGAACCCGTGGCAAACCGTCTCTTCCGATCTCCCGGAAGGGCCTCGAAAAGTTCCCAGATCGGGTCGGCGCACATGAGATATAGGCGCACGTCGTCCCTGGACATTATCCATCGGATGAGGCGATCTGAAATCTTTGCCATATCGTCCAAATGACCGACGGAGCCACCCCAGCCGACTGTCACCGTTTCTTCCGGTTTTTGAGTCCTTTCCGGAGGAGCTATCAATACCTGATTAGGGAAAACGCAACACCTGCGGTTCAGATAGCCGTATTTCCTCTTTAGCTCCGGCGAACTGAACTGAAGCGCATCGCAGTAGTGGGCGAGCCTTTTTATCAACAGCAGATTATTTGACTGACGGTAAAAAGCGTGCATGGGGCTGGTTGCCGGAAGGGCTTCGAGATCGTCGCAAAGTTCGTATACCGTGAGCTTCCCCCGGGTCTTTCTGTATCTTATGACCGGCAGGAGGTCTGCGTCGCAGATATTGTTCAGAACCAAAACGTCGGCATCGAGCATCAGCTCGTGCCTCAAACGGTGGTAGTAGATAAGATTGACTACATGGACACCCTCGCAATGAGCCATTCCCACACCAGGAGCAAAGGTCCTGTAGTAGAAATCGCCTGTTGCCTCATCCTGGGTGCTGTCCACCTGCGCGATCAACAACGGAGAATCGCGCCTGTATTCCGGCATGGACATTTTGACCTCCGGTCCAGGGTCCTGATGGAGAAGCAGTCCTGACTCTAACAACATTCGATAAATTATTCAGCACCTTGAGAGAGTGCCCTAGAACTTTTTTGAAAGCAGCAGAAGTTTACCGGCAGCCCGGTGCTCTGTCATCATTTCTTTTGGTTTTTACCGCCGTCCGCCCCTTCTTAAAAAAGATTTAAGTTTCATACCCGGGTTGTCGATTTATAAGCCAAAGAGAAATGGAACTGCGGAATGGATTTTTTGGATGACTTTGACAAGGAAGTTAAATTACACATCAAGGAGGACTAGTTATGGCAGGTATGGTAGTCAACACAAACATGGACGCCCTTACGATTGAGAACATTCTCTCGCACACCAATTCGTCTGTGTCAGCCTCACTCACCAAGCTCTCGTCAGGTTTGAGCATCAACTCGGCCGCAGATGACCCGGCGGGCTACGCAATTGCAAACGCGTTCAAGTCAAGTATCGCCGCGATGCAGGTGGCTGCTCAGAATGCAAACCAGGCAACTTCGATGCTTCAGACGGCCGACGGCGCATACAGCCAGATCAACAACATCCTGGTGCAGATGAAATCTCTGGCCACCGAGGCAGCCTCAGGTCAGGAGGGCCAGACAAACCTGGATTCTTTGAATGGTGAATTTAAGGACCTCCAGTCTGAAATCGACAACATCGCGAATTCCACCAGTTATGGCGGAACGAACCTTATCAGTGGCACCCAGAGCGGGATCACTTTTCAAATCGGCGCGACCAACGCGACCAATAACCAGCTGGTTATCAGTTTCGTCGGCGCCACCACCGCCTGTCTGGGAGTGAGCTCGGGAATCGGTATCGACAGTCTTACAAGCGCCCAGGTGGCCATGACCGCGCTCGACAGCGCGCTTACCTCGATAAACGCCGCTATGGGTAGTGTCGGCGGTCTTCAGAACCAGCTCGGGTACACGGTTAACAACCTGACCACGAGCATCCAGAACTTCACGTCTTCAGCATCCACCATCGAAGACGTTGACATGGCGTCTGAAGTCAGCACTCTGACCAAGAACCAGATTCTGCAGCAGTCAGCAATGGCGATGCTTGCGCAGGCCAACTCCGAACCGCAGAACGTACTCAAGCTGCTCCAGAGTATTTAATCGGCTTAAACCATTCCCCGGTCCGTAAAGGCGACCCCCTGTGGGCCGCCTTTTTCTATGGTGGCGTAGAGTTGCGGAGCTTTATCGGTTAAATTCTCCTTATTGTACATAAGAGACCGCGCCATTGCGCCGGGCCGCTTCAGGGCAGGTTTGACAAATCCAGCTTGTGCCCGTTAAAAGCAAGAACGCCGTGCTTGAATGTCGCGCTCGATTTGAAAGAGCCACCCTCCGAAATAATATAGTTTCCCGCCATAAGACCCATTACAAGCGCGTGGGCGCCCGTCTTCGCCGATCCGGGATCTTTTGCAGAGGCGTTGCGGAAAACGTTTTCGGCGATGAGGTATAACAGCGCCTCTGAGACCGAAAGTTCCGCGCTTGCGTCGAGACCGCCGAGAAGAGCCAGGACGTTTTCCGCCGGATTTTTCCCGCTGGCAAAGGTCAGATTGGCCCTGCCGCTTAGATCTCCTTTGTCAGTCCTTATTGTTAACTGCTTTATTTCGAACTCGGGGGACTTTGCAAGCAGATCGGTCATTATCTCCGTAACTTGTTTTTCAATTTTCGCATTGTCGTTCTCGCTCTGCTCCAGAGTTTTTTTTCGCAATTCCGGGACAATCTTTTGAAAGCGGGCAAGGACCTCGGCGTCCAGCTTCCGCACCTCGAACTCCATCGCAAAAGGCCCCACTCCCATGTCTCCTGCTTTGAGTTTGTCAAAACTGAGCAGCAGGGAGCCGTTAATCGCCTCGCCGGCAACTCCGGACTCAGCCTTAAGCCTCAACGAGGACAAATTGAAGGATGTATTCTCTTTCTCCATACCCTCGATACTGCCGATCGAAAAGGCAGTCGATCCAACCGATATCCCCTTTATACCGGGATACGAATTGAAATCGCCCTGAATATCTTTTACCCGCAGCAGTTGGTCCTGTCCCGTCACCTCCAATGATGGCGCGCTGTAAGAGCCGGTAACTTCCCCAAGCAGCGCGTCGAATTTGGATTGGGCGGTGAAGCCGCTCCATTCCACCTCCACCTGTTCGCCTTTTTCGTCCTGGAACTTTTTTCGGAAGGAGGGAACATCGAAATATGACTCTCCGCTGCCATCGATAGAAAGCACAGTCAGGACCTCGGAAGATTCAAGCTCGGGTATTTTTTCCAGCGCCGTTTGCAGGGCTTCTCCGGAATCGCCCGGCGCCAGCCGCGTTTGGATTACAGCCAGGACGGGTCGCAGGTTCCTCTTCAGGTGCGGGTTTTCCAAAAAGACAAAAGGCCCGTGATAAATGTGATTGATGATGCTGAATTTGATCGGATTCCCGCCTTCGGGCAGGGCTAAGGTAAACGTGGTCAGAGCCCTGGAGCTGAAAAGGCCTCGTTCGTAGCTTTTGATCGAAGCCTCCATGTAGTTTGAGCGGTTGATTTGCTCGATCAGCCGATCGTGTTGATTTTGAGCCTGCCCTCCAACCCAGTAGCCGGCGGCTCCATAGGCCACAATCAACGCCAAACAGACAAACAAAATTATTGTCAGGGTTTTTTTCATGAGCTTCCTTTCCTATTGGGAATGTTAATCAATAGCCCAAATCAGAACGCAAAGAAATCAAAATGATTTGCCGGGAGAAACAGGGCAGACGCCGACATCTAAGCTGGATGAAATTCCAAAACCGTATATAATTCCGATGTCTTCGGTCTTCTTGGAGACAGCGCTCTTTTGGCGAAATTGTGCTCAGGCATGCAGAATACTTGGAAATAGCCAATGGGAGGACAAAAAGGATGCCTGCAAATGTGGATCAGATCAACGCAGAGGCCTTGCGAAATCGAGAGCAGCGGGAGAAAACTTACAGGGAGAAGGCGCTTAAGTTGTTTCCCTGGATTTGTGCACGATGTGGACGTGAGTTTTCAGGAAAACGGCTGCGGGAACTCACCGTGCACCACAAGGACCACAACCATGACAACAATCCTCCTGACGGCGGCAACTGGGAATTGTTGTGCCTTTTCTGCCATGATAACGAGCACTCGCGGGGGCTCAATTCCGAGTATTATGATGAACTGTCGCCGGGTGAGAGCCCGGAGCCCACAACGACCTTCAAGCCGTTTGCGGGTCTCGAAGCCCTGTTGAAAAAACAAAAATGACCCGATTGGCAGCCCGGCGGCGCTAAGTCTGGAGTTCGTGGGGCGTTGTTTCAATATACCCTTCGTGGGACAGTGCGGTCTCGGAAGGCTCTATTATTATGCTGGCCTTGTATACGTTTTCCAGGTTTGCAATCTCGGCCCGCTTGCGGTTTAAAAGATAGCTGGCGGCATCGGCGGGCAACACCGCTTTCAAAACAGCGGGTCTCTTTTGCACGAGGGTGGTCCAGATTTTGCGGAAATAGTCGAGGGCCGTTGCCTCCGTTGAACGCACAAGCCCGCTTCCCTGGCAGACCGGGCATTCTCTGTAAGAGCCGCGCAGTATGTTGAGTCCAAGGTGTTGGCGCGATAATTCAAGAAGGCCGAACTTGGAGATTCGCCCTACAGAGATCTTCGCCTTGTCCTTTTTGATCTCCTCTTTGAGCCTGCGCTCGACTTCACGCGCATGCCTCTGGTCGCGCATGTCAATCAAATCGATCACTACAAGCCCGCCAAGATCGCGCAGCCTCAACTGACGGGGTATTTCGACCGCCGCTTCGAGATTGACCTTGTAGGCCATTTCCTCTACGGCCCCTTCAGCGCTGGTGCGGCCTGAGTTAACATCGATTGACACAAGCGCCTCGGTAGGATCGAAAAGCAGGTAGCCTCCGGACTTAAGCGGGACCTTTTTGCGGAATATCTGTGCGATCTGCTCTTCCAGATTATATTTGGAATAAATCGGCCCTTCTTCCTTAAAGAATCTGACCTGTTTTTGATTTCTGGGGCTGATGATCCCCAGAAATTCTTTCACCCTTCGGTAAACCTCCCTGTCATCGACAAGGATGTTTTTGATCCCGGCTGCGAAATAGTCGCGAATTACCCGAACCGCAAGGTCCTGCTCCTTGTAGATGAGGGATGGGGCGGGCGATTCCTGGACCTTCTTTTTTATTTCCCCCCAGATTTTTACCAGGTGGTCCAGGTCTTTTATGATTTCACGCTTCGTGCGGCTTTCGGCGGCGGTCCTAAGGATTACCCCGAACTCATCGGGGACTTTGAGACTCCGGGCAAGCTCTTTCATCCGGTCCCGCTTGTCCCCGTTTTCGATCTTTCGGGAAACCCCGCGTTGGTCCTGGCCGGGCATCAATACTATGTCCCGCCCGGCAAGAGAGACATAGGTGGTCAGCAGCGCCCCCTTGGTGCCCAGTTCCTCCTTGACAACCTGAACCAGTACTTCCTGCCCCTGATGGATCACGTCCTGGATTCTGGCATCATCTTTTTCGACGTCTGAGTCGTAATAATCGGGATGGATTTCAGGGAATGGAAGAAAGCCGTTGCGCTCGGCCCCGTAAGTTACGAAGGCGGCCTGAAGGCTGGACTGAATGTGGGTTACTATGCCCTTGTAGATATTTCCAACAACCTTGCCACGTGTCGCCGTTTCTATGAAAAAGTGTTCGAGAGCGTGGCCTTCCACTACCGCGATCCGGAGCTCTTCGGGATGGGTCGCGTTAATAATCATGGTTTGATATGACATTATGCTGCCTTGCCGTTTCTTTGGCCCGACGTCCGGGATTCGAGATGCTGTTTCGCTTGGTATACAAATGTTCGCAGCGCTATCTCCCGGTTGGGCTGAATTGCCCCATCATAAGGCGCATCTATGTAGGGCATGCGCATTTTGTTTAACAGCGGCTTGAGAACGGCAGTACAGACTGCGCTGGGCATGCAGGTGAACGGGAATACGTTTACAACGCCGTTGTATCCCTCGTGTAACTGCTCCAGAGCCGCCCCGATGCTCAGGGCCGATTCGGTCCCAATATCAAAGCTGTACAGCCGATCCCTATCGAGCCGTTTCTCGAGTACCGCTATCCTGTGATCTTTGCGAATGTCGAGGTATTTGAGCGCCCGTCTGTAAATCTGGCGCTGGCGCCCCAATTGATAATATTTTTCGATCTGTGTGGAGATCCATTTGTTCAGGATACCCCTGAGCGATGCAAAATCCAGTTTCTGGATGGCCAGCTTCATATGGCGCATATGCTCTCTGGCCATGTCGTAGGTGATGTAGTTTATCCACTCTGCGACCGAAGCCACCACGACTTCGGCTCCGAAACGCTCGAGGACCCTTGCTATATGCTGATTGGATTCCTGATGCGTACGGACGTAGATCTCCCCGATGATCCCGATAAGCGGGCGCTGTGGCTGCCGGGTGTCGATAAACGTTTTGGCCGTGGAGGCCACATCCTCTAAAATATTAAAAAGCCTTTTGAATTCGAGCGACGCTCCGTTTTGTTCAACCTCTGCAACCGCCGCCCCAAGCGCTTTTTCCATAAAGGAATCCGTCAAGCCCGGGCGAAGCTCGTAAGGTCTCACACGCCATACGATGCGGTCAAATATATCCGATATAATTATAGTCACAAAAGTCAGTTTTCTGAATATTGCAGAGGCTTCCGCCGGCATGATGTCTGCCGCCGAATATGAGTTGCGGGTCGAAACATAGGTAATGGGTATGTCCCGAAACTCCTCGAACCTGTCCAAAACAAGGCGCTGCATCTTATTATACATACCGAACCGGCACGGACCGTCGGCCTCCGGCAAAAAATATACATAGTTGTCCGGCGAAAAAGCAGTTCCGAGTCTTTCTTTTTCTCCTCGCAGATAATAGAGGATGTCGCCCAGGGTTACCTGGCAGGGGAAACACTCCTTCCCGGATGTAAATTCCTTTCCGAGGGCCAGACCCTTATAAGTTTCCATTATCAGGGCATTTACGCCGACGGCACGGAAAGAGGCGGCGAGCAGGGGGGATGAAAAGGGCGCCATTGCCGGGATGAGCAGGGTCTTGCCGGTTACGTCAAACTGTTTGACCTTTTCGTAGAAGCGTCCAAAATGCTGCTTTCCGGAAACTGTCATTTATCTACATCCTCGATGAAACATTGGTGCACGCGAAGCCGTGAAGTCCGAATGATTGTTGACAATCGGTTTGATGCCGTTCTTGAAAATGGCAACTTCTTTTATCAATGCTACCAAATCATTAATGTCCATATGTTCCCTACATTAAGCCTGCCTGGATACAGGCCCTGCTTGACCCCCTGGCAGCCGGTGGTCCAAGAAAGAGGGAAAATCTTCTCATTTCGTATCTTCGCGTCTCTCCTTGACCTGTCTATGATCAGCCTTCGCGTGAAAAATTCGTTGCGCGCCGGATGGCCATCTCGTAAATCCCCACCGGGTCCCAAAATGTTTGTATCATCGCGTGAAACAGCACCTATCCTGCCGCCTCCAGTGAGTCCGGTTCATCCGGTTCGAGTTTCCTGGCCAGCCGCTTTTCCTGAAGGTTTTTCACCACGTTGCGGTAGGCCTCCACACGGGTTAGCAAGCCAGCGACGGCGCTGTGTTCGTCCAGCTCGAGGATGAGGGAGGGCTTTTGCCTGAGCAGGTGACGGTAAAAATGCTCGATGAAGGAATCCGCCCCGCAACTGAAATTCGTAAGATGTACGCCATACCAGTTCGGGGTGCGAAGGATCCTTTTCGCCGTCCTGATGATTCTAGCCCCCTGTCCCCAGAACATGCGCTTGAAATCGCTCATGTCTTCGGAATCCGAACTAACCAGGTCCATGGGCAGCGCCTTGATGCCCAGCTTTGCGAGTTGCTTTCCAAGCTGGAGGTTCAGCCGATCGTCATAAAGATTATAGGGGCGTCCGGTGACGATCCAGACGGGCTGTACCGGATCGAGGCGCCCGATTATCTCATTGCCGGTCTCGATTAGCCGGCGGCGAAATTCCATCTGTCTTGCCAACGCTTTGAAAACCGCCCTCTCCAGCTCGGTCCTGCGCGGTCTCAAGCTGGCCGCAAAGGCCTTTTCGAAGACATAGACCAGATTAGCCGGATCCTCCTTCAAATAGAGCGAAGGCCGAATGATCCTCCTGTCCGCGATGTTCAGTGCAGATCTGCTCATGTACTGGGAACTCTGAACCAGGGGACAGAAATATCCGATTTCGTCGGGCTGCGGGACGGGCGCGTTCACTACATTGGGCAGGAACAGGTATTCGGCCCGGTCCATAAGGTAACGGACGTGGCCGTGGAAAACCTTGACAGGAAAGCAGACCTCGGAGACCACATTTTCCACCCCCAACAAAGCCAGTTTGTTGGTGGTTTTCGGGCTCAGCAACACCGGAAATCCAAGCTCGGAAAAAAGATGAGCCCAGAAAACGCCCCACTCGAGGGAGTGCAGGGCAAGAGGTATGCCGATCACCGGCTTTCGTTGACGCCTCGCTTCGGCTTCGGTAAGAAGGTTTCCCGCCTCCATCAGTGCCTGCTCGAAAAGGCCCTGTCTAACCTGAAAATAGTCAGTCTCACGGCCTCCTTCGGCCCGGGTTTCGTAGCGGCCGCAGTCGCCTCCCCACACGCTCTTTCTTTCTCCGAAATTATAGACCTTGAGTTTGCACTCGTTATGGCACTTCTTGTCCGCATGGCAGACGCTCTCGGTAAAATCCACCTTCATTGAAGCAAGCTGATCGAGATCGCGCCTCCGGTATTCCATGCCCTGTTTTTTGAAAAGCTCCATCACAGACAGAGCGGCCCCGAACGCCCCCATCACTTCGCGATGTTTGGGGACCAGCACCTCGCGCTTAAGCACCTTCTCGAACGCCGCAACGATTCCCTTGTTCAGCGAAGGCCCGCCCAGGAACATGATTCGCTTTCCAACGTATCTATTTTCCACTACCCTGTTCAGGTAATTGTGGACGATTGCATAGCAAAGCCCTGCGATGAGATCCTGTTGCTCACCCCCCTTCTGCAGATAGCTCCCGAGGTCGGATTCCATGAATACCGTACAACGCTCTGCAAGATGGATCGGACTGTTCGAGCAAAGGGCTATTTTCTGGAATTCCCCTACAATATTAATCTTCATCTTGTTGGCAAGCTCGTGCAGGAAACTGCCCGTGCCGGCCGCACAGACCTTATTCATATCGAAATCGAGGGGGTGGGTGTTTTCTATCATGATGTATTTTGAGTCCTGCCCGCCGATTTCGAATATGGTGTCCACTGCAGGGTCGATTTCAACTGCACCCCGGGCGTGCGCGGTAATCTCGTCAATGATAAGGTCCGCACTGAGAAAATCCCCGACAACGTTGCGGCCCGATCCGGTTGTGGCAATCGCCATGAGCTTTATCTTCTGACCGACGTTTTCATGCAGTGTGCGCAGAAGCCGCTGGGTAACCTCGATAGGTTTTCCCTGCGTGGGCACGTAGCACTTGTGCAGGATTTGAGCTGTCTCGCTTAACAACGCATACTTCGTCGTAGTCGAACCTATATCGACTCCCAGGTATGCCTCCACCTGTTTTCCCTTTTTCTTTGCCCAGGGCGTCAGAGCGTTCTCCGGGTCAAAGCGGGTCAACGAAAGTTCCAGGCGTTCGGCCCTCGGGAAGTTGTACACCGTCTCAGAATTCGCCCGCACGAGTGTCGAGAGGTCCACCTGATTTTGCCGTTTTTGCCTCTGTGCCTGGATGGCCGCGCCAAGAGCGCCAATCGAAGTATGGTGCGCCGGGACCCTCAGCGAGGGGAAATAATGTTTGAAAGCCTGGACCTGAAGTTGGTTCGAGGCCATGCCGCCGATGAAAATGATCGGATCCGACATCTCACGGTTTCCGATTATGGTGCTCATGTAATTGGCGGCGTTGCCGAAATGCAGGCCGGCTATGATGTTGGGTAGACTCTCCCCCTTGTTCTGCAGGTGGATCATGTCCGATTTTGTAAAAACCGTGCAGCGGCAGGCGACTGGGGCAGGGTAGGTGCTCTTCAGACCCAGTTCGATGAAGTCGTCCAGGGTCTGCTGCAGTTTTTCCTGGTCCATTGAAAAATCCGGCCCGTAAATCGACTGAGCCAGCCTTTCGGCCTGCTGGTCAATGAAAGAACCCGTTCCCGACGCGCATGGGCCGTTCATGTTGAAAGACTCCAACCGCCATTCGTCTCCGCAGTGCGCCAACTGGAAGACAGCCGCATCCTGGCCTCCCACCGTAATGATCGTGCGCACGCCGGGTACAACATGGATGGCGCCCAGCACCTGAGCGATCGTTTCTACTTCGAACGGCGCATGGAGCTTTTCCGCGAGCATCTCCCCGTGAACCCCCGAAAAAGTTACCGATCTGAGCACGCCGGAATTCTCGCCCCGGATTCGCCGCACGATACTCTCTAAAAGATTGTTAGTTTCTTCGTAGATCAGGCCAAAATGCCTTAGATATGGAGTTTCCAAGACGACTCTACGATTTTCGTCCAGAATGACGCAGTTGATGCTGACCGTTCCGATGTCAACCCCAACATCATAATTCATTATTCTAACCCCTCGATTAAGCACGATTTTTTTACATTAGGACGGATGCCTGCGCGAAACTCCGCTTAATATAATTAGTCTGTTCCATTTGTTCAATTATAAGATTAGCATAGAGATGTTTTGAAACCGCAAATAACGAATCAGGAAGAACACCCGAGCGCCCGATTCATTTCGATCCGCCAAAGACTAGTCAAAGCCCTTACCAGTCGGTCCCCGGCCGAAATTCCCCGGGCAATCGATTCCTTAGATTCAAAAATAAACTGGGAGACACAACGGGCGGGTGCAACCATCGGAAACTAGTCTGGTTTTCCTCTCGAACGCCCTTCCCGCTCATTCATTTCAGACAGACTTTTAGTAAGAAGCCGGACCAGTTCGCGAAGACCTTCTCTTTTCAGCGAAGATACCAGGAGGACGGGGAGTCCAAGTTCACGGTAAGCTGTTTCGATTTTGTCCAGGTCCCTCCCGTTTTTTACCAGATCTGTCTTGTTCAAAACGATTATTCGCGATTTTTTCCGAAGGTCTTCCGAGTAGCTCTCGAGTTCATGTTCAATCTGTTTGAACGGCTCCAGGGGGTTGCCCGAAGAGACTCGCGACAGGTCGATAACGTGAACCAGGAGCCGGGTCCTTTCGATGTGTTTCAAGAATCGGACTCCCAGCCCGGCGCCCTCGTGAGCGCCCTCGATAAGCCCCGGCACGTCCGCCATCACAAACGGGGGCGCATCGTCATACTGAACGACTCCGAGATTGGGCGTAAGAGTGGTAAACGGGTAGTCGGCTATTTTGGGCCGCGCCGCAGAGACGGCTGAAACGAGGGTAGATTTTCCAGCGTTCGGAAGCCCTACCAAACCAACGTCGGCAATGAGTTTCAACTCGAGTTTCATGCTGCGCTCTTCCCCGGGCTGGCCCTCCTGGGCGAAACGAGGCGTCCGGTGAGTCGAACTGACAAAATGGGCGTTTCCCTTCCCGCCTCTTCCCCCTTCGGCTGCTATCCACCTCTGTCCTGCTTCTGTAAGGTCGGAAAGGATTTCGCCCGTCAGCGGGTCCTTTGCCACGGTGCCAGCCGGCACTTCCACAACGAGATCCTCCCCGCTTCTGCCCTGCCGATTCTGACCGGCTCCGTTCCTTCCAGGCTCGGCCCTGAAAAGGTTGCGATATCGAAAGTCTAGCAGGCTGTGCTTTCGTTCCGAGGCCACCAAAACGACACTGCCCCCTTCGCCGCCGTTTCCCCCATCGGGTCCGCCTCGAGGCACATACTTCTCGCGCCTGAAACTAACGCACCCATTGCCGCCTTTTCCGGCAACAACCGTGATTGTCACTTCATCGATGAATTTCATGTTAAGGATTAAATCGCAGCCTGCTTGAGCAGCAAGGATCAAGCAATGCGCCGGATGAACCGGATTTTTCCGGCTGAATTCAAAACACAACTCCCCTCTCACCATTTAGTGGAGGGGAGCACATTGAATTGGTACAGGGAGCAAAAGCTTCCAGCACTACTGCTGGGCTTCGACTGGATAGACGCTGATTTTCTGGCGAGTCCTGTCTTTGTGTTCGAAAGTAACCAAGCCGTCGGTAAGCGCGAAAATAGTATAATCCCTGCCCATTCCGACATTGTTTCCGGGATGAAAGTGCGTGCCCAGTTGGCGAACTATGATGTTGCCGGCTCGTACGAATTCACCGCCGAATTTCTTTACGCCCCTGCGCTGCCCTGCGCTGTCGCGGCCATTTCGAGAACTTCCGCCCGCTTTTTTATGTGCCATTGTTTTTCTCCAAAAACCGAAAGCCTCCGGTACTCTGAAATCGTGCCGGTCCTAGCCGATATTTTCCACGCGCACAGCCGTGTAAGCCTGTCTGTGTCCCTGTCTTTTGCGGTAATCTTTGCGGCGTTTGTGCTTGAAGATAACGATTTTGGGCAAGCGCCCCTGCCCGATTATAGTGGCCTGAACCCTGACGCCTTCCACAAGAGGCTGGCCAACCCGCAACTGATCCCCGTCGGAAAAGAGCAGCACCTCATCGATGGTTACGTTTTCCCCGATTTGGCCGGAAATCTTTTCTACTTTGACTACATGCCCGGGCCGGGCTTCATATTGCCTCCCACCGGACCTGAAAATGGCGTACATAGGTTCAAATCCTCCTGGACTGACTGGTTACGCTTTTCAATATAAGACTTCAGGATAAAAAAAGCGGCCCTCTCCCGGCCGCTCATAAAAGGCTGAACGCCCGTCAGCTACATTGTGGCGTAGATTCCCTGTTTAAGGATCATTTCCTGGTATTCCTTGAGCCGGTCACATTTATCCAAACACTTGTTTTTATCCTCGTTGGCTCGATCACAGGTTATGCACGGGCTTTTTACCATCACGACGCCTCCTATAAGGGGAAATATTTGGAATTGTCTTATATATTTGAATTGGGAGCGTTGTGTCAAGTAATTTTTTAAAAATCGGCGCCGGAGGCGCTCAGGGCAGGTTAAGTTTTCACCGGTAACTCCGCTCACCATTCACTCTTCACTGCCCTTTTCAAGCTATCAGCACGGGCTCGCGCAGCAGCATACGGACAGCTTCTCCTGCAGAGGCTGCAAGCTGGGGATGCGTTTGGCTAAGGGCTTCGATCTGCCGAAGGTGGTCGGCGGTGCGCAGTATAATCATTGCCAAGTCTCCTTCGTCCATACCTGAAATCTCTCGAACCTGTTCCCACGAAAGCCCCTGCGCCCAATGGTAAACAGTCACAACAGTCCAGAACGGAAGCGGCGGGGTTTCGAAGCCTTCAGCCTGCAGGCGCTCCCTTAACCGCTGGAAGTTTTTCAGCATCTGGAAAAAAGGCTTTGCAAGGTCGGGATATTTCCAGATAAAAGAGGCCAGTTGCACGTCCCCTTGTTTGTCCCGGTCCGTCACAAAAGGAGCGATGAGCGCAGCCAATAACTCGGGTTTATTTCGCGGAAATACGTTTTTGCGGATTCCCTCGGAGATGAGCAGCGGCTGGTCGAGCCGGAGTTTGGATGCCCACATCCCGTCGCGGGTCAACTTCCCGTTTTCATCCACATATCCTTCGGCCTGAAGCAGCCGGTAGTATTTGATAAACGAGCGCCAGAGCTGCTCCTGGGTCGAAGCCACCTTCGCAAATAGATGAAAGTACCGCCTGAGAGCCGGAGACAACGGATGAGCCGTTTCTTTCTGGCAGGGACCGAAAAGGGTGCATTGTTCGCATGGATAGGAATGCAGTCTTTCGGCCACCGCCTCCAGATCTCTGGATCCAAGCCCCGCGGGGTGGTCCCCAACGGGCCCCTCGGACACGACCGGCCTGAACTCTCCCTCAACTGCGCGCGCGACCAGGTTCTCCCATTCTTCCCGCTCTTCCAGGTCGGGAAAAGAATCCAGCAAAACACTCAACTCACCGACACGCTGAAACGCCACCCGGTGAGTCCTGATGCGCTGGCGCCGCGTCCTGATCCTGTGGGCCAGCCGGACGGCCTCCACATTCCTGTATTCAAAATCGGGCCAGGCTACGCAAAGATAGGGGGTCCCTCTCTCGCTGATAAAGATGCGGCCGGGAGCAAGCTGGTCGACGAGTTTTCTGTATCCTGGTCTTCGTTTGAGCGATCTGCGCGTTTTCTGAAATTGCGCAAGGGCGCTTGAATACCTTGGCCGCATTTCGGATAGCTCATCCAAAGAGCCGCAGGCCATCTGCTGCCCATATTGTTCAAGTTCAGCCCGGACCGCTTCGAGCTTCTTCAGCGACCGTGAGTCGCGGCCGAGGTTCTGGAAAGTGGCAAGAGAGGCCACGAAGAGGTCTCGAATCTCGTCGGGGCTGTGGGACAGCAACAGGTTCAAAACCATCGAGAAATTGATTCGAATCTGGCTCCGGATCGGATCCGGAGACGATTTTAACAGCTCGTTTATAAGCCTCGGGTCCTGGTGCTGGCCGGGAACTATGAGCACAAACCCGATTTCATCCATCCCACGGCGTCCTGCTCTGCCTGTCATCTGCAGCAGCTCGGTTGCGCTAAGCGCCGCAAATTCCTTGCCGTTGAACCGATCGCTTTGAAAAATAACCACCGTGCGAGCCGGGAAATTGACTCCCGCAGCGATTGTGGAAGTCGAGAAGATGGCATCCAGGTATCCTGCCTGCATCATCTTTTCCAAAAAGAGCTTCCAGTGCGGAAGCTGCCCTCCGTGATGGGAGCCGACCCGGCAGCTCTTTAGGATTGAAAGGTGCTGGTGCGTCCCGAGAAAAGGATATTCATCGAGCAGTTGTGCAAGCTTCTCCTGAAATCGGGGACTGTCCTGCCTGTTCGGGTCTTGAGCAGGCTGGCAGAATGCAACCGCCCTGTCACAGTCGGCCCTCGATTTGAGAAAGAATATGGCTGGCAGCAGGTTGGCATTTCGGAGTGCATCAATGATTCTGGGGATCTCAGGCAGTTCGCTCCGGGGAAGCGATCTGGGGTCGATTTTTTCAATCCTCGGGAGCAAACCACGGCGTGTTGACAGCGGCGCAAGCTCTCCACCCGGGAAAAGGAAAAGCGGGAAAAGCGGGACGGGACGTTCGTATGCCGCCACCCATTCGCATTCGGAGCCGCGCATCCAGGTAAGCCATTTGCAGATTTCGCTGCCGTTGAGTATTGTTGCGGAAAGCAGCAGTAACCGAACACGCGGAGGAAGATAAATGAGCACCTCCTCCCATACGACGCCCCTGTCGACATCGCCGAGGTAATGGGCCTCGTCAAGAACTACCAGGTCCATATCGATGTCCTCTCCCCGGTGCATCATGTCATACAATTGGTTGCGCAGGATTTCGGTGGTACCCACGATTACCCGGGCAAGTGGATTTTCTTTCCTGTCTCCGGTGAGAATCCCGACGTTTTCCTGGCCGAAGATTTCGCGGAATTCCTGATACTTCGCATTTGTCAGGGCCTTAAGCGGTGATGCGTACCAGCTATTCCCGCCCCTGTGAAAAACCTTGTCAATGGCTTCAACTGCGATATAAGTTTTTCCTGCGCCGGTTGGGGCGGTAACGAGCACGTCCGACGCCTCAATTGCGCTAAGAGCTTTGACCTGGAAAGGGTCGGGCACGAAAGGGGCCGGTTCGGGGGTTCGTATTCGGTCCAGCACCGGGCTAAGGCTTTTGTGGATCTTATGAGTGTAGGGCCCCGCCGAAGCTCTCATTGACAATTGGCCTTCGTGCTGTCTTGAACGATGTCGCTTGCGGCCGGAATTGTTCATCTGCCGAAATATTGTCAATAAACCACCTCTGATGTCAAAGATTCAAATTTAGTCATTATAACAGGGAGTTCCAGTATGAACGAGTCTTCACAAAAAAAGATAACCACCGGCGCCAGGGCGCAGCCGGCAAGTACTTCCTACCACATAACGAGCCTGCGTGTCCCGTTTTTTGAAGTCGATATGGCTCAGGCGGTCTATCACGGCAATTATTATCACCTCTTCGAACTGGGGCGCGAAGATTTCCTGAGAAAAACCGGCTTCACTTATCGTGAATTCTTGAACCGGCAGCTTCATCTCACGATCATCGACTTACGTTGTAAATACCGCAAAGCTCTACGCTATGATGATGAAATCCAGATACATACCGGGATAACTTTGCTGAGCAGGCGAAATCTTAAATTTTCTCAACTCATTTACAAAGCGGAGGCTTCGGCAAACGGCGAAATGGAAAACCCCGAACTGCAACTATGCACAGAAACCCAATTAAACATGATTTGCGTAACTTTCACGGGCCAGGCGACCCATTTGCCCGAAGATTTCCGGCTGGCCGTTGAAGCTGTGCGAAAGAGAGAATAAACGAAGATGTCAAAACAAAAAGAAGAAGCCAAAATGGAAATAGTCTTGAAGCCGATAGGGATAATCCGAACTCCGATCACCGATCCGGACAAGGCCCCCCGGCTAGGGAGCGAATCTGCGGTCCGCGGGAAACTGATTGTCGATGAGCAGTACAGGGATGCCTTGTTGGGTCTGCAAAAAGGTTGGAAGATCGTTATCCTCTACTGGATGCACCTTGCCGAACGCGATATGCTTCAGGTCCACCCCAGGGGCGATCGTGCACGCCCGCTGCGAGGCGTTTTCTCGACACGGAGCCCCCAGCGGCCAAACCCGGTCTCCCTCGATACCGTAGAAATAACCGGGATCGAGGGCACTGTCATCGATGTGGTCGGCCTCGACGCCGTTGACGGCACTCCCCTCCTGGATATCAAGTGCACTGTATAAAATCGGTTCATCCGGCAAACGAGCACCAGCAGGCCGATAAAGGACAGTATTGCCTCTGCTGTGAATTAGCCCTGAGGGGTTTTGGGGATTTTTTCTTGCACATTCACCTGCATTCAACGTCAATGACAAAAATTTTGCGAATAATTATTTTCGATCAGCGGAATCTGAGATATTTCTTAATAATCAATGGCGGTGATCATTTTATGTAAACCCTACGGGGCGGGAAAATCCAGACCCCGGGACCATAGATATCATTTGCCGAATGACCCGGGGAAACCAGCTAGTGTCCATCCGGAAACCCCGGGCGGAAACCAGCTAAACCTTGACGCGCGATTTCATGCGTGGTATCGGTTCCTTTGCTTACGGACCGGTATGTTTTCACATTCCAACGGGCGCGATTGCCTGGTTGAGAGGCGACGATGAAAAGACCGAAGGGATCAAGTCCCTATGAAGAGCAACCTGATCCGATGCGGGACCTCAATATCGAATTTGAGAGTCCGGACGATGATATAATTGATCTTGAGGATATCATCGAGATGCCGAGCGGACCCATAGACGAAGATGAGGACCTTGACCTGGACGTTGATATGTTTGATTCGGATCTCGAACCTGAACCGGGAAAGCCCGCGCAAAAGGCCGCGCGGCCACTCATGAAAGAACAGGCCCAAAGGCTCAGCTCCGAAGAGGAAGACCTGCTCAAATCATTTGGCGATGAACCCGAAGAGGATGAGAAGCTTTTCGAGCCCATCGCATCCGAGGGACCTGGAAAAAAATCCATGGAAGAAGCCGAACCGACGGTTTTCGAAGACGAAGAATCGCTTCTGGACGAGTTCATGGATAAGCCTGCAATGACCGAGACCGGGATGGACGCAGAAGAAAAAGTAGACTTGAAGGCGAGGGCTGCTGCGGCAATGAAAGTCCCCGAGGACGCCCCGTCCGCTGAGGTTGAGTCTGAGGCTGCAATTCCCGATGAATCATTCGAGTCTGCAGCATCCGAAGCTGCCGCTCTCATGATCGCCCCAATTCCGACTGCTGCAGACCTTTCACAAGTGGCTGAAGAACTTATAGGCCGAATCGAGTCCCGTTTGCAGGAACATATCAAGATCATGGTGGAATCAATGTTGCCGGACTTGGTCAGGCATATACTTAACGAGGAAATAGAGAAGCTTAAAAAGGAGCTTTAGCAGGCGGCCTGGTTAGCGGTCAACTGTTGCCCCTGCGCCGATCTGCGGTATTGGAGGCCGGAATACACACTTCAAGTTACGCCTCCGCGCAACCCATCGATGTCCTTGCCGGGACGAAAAATGCCTTTTTCCTGGGGCAAAAAATCTGCATCGGAAGCCTAGCGGGGCGTTTCCGGATGGTCACCAGAATGAGCGGGATTGCTGGCTAAGTTTATTATGCCGCTGTCCAGGATATTGAAATACATAAAAAAACAGGGGAATCAATTCTATGAGCGAAGGCGCTCTGCCTAAAGGATATGAATTTGCCGAAGTCGAGTCGCATTGGTACAAGTATTGGGAGGAAAAACATTTTTTCCGCGCCGGCGAAACCAGTCTTAAACCGCCTTACTGCATAGTCATCCCTCCTCCGAACGTAACCGGCCAACTCCACATGGGGCATGCTCTAAATAACACTCTTCAGGACATACTTTGCCGGTATAAAAGGCTCAAAGGCTTTGAGGTGCTGTGGGTGCCGGGGACGGATCACGCCGGAATCGCCACTCAGAATGTAGTCGAGAGACAACTTGGGGCTGAAGGTCTAACAAGGCACGGGATTGGCCGGGAAGCCTTTCTGCAGCGCGTATGGGAATGGAGGGCAACCTACGGGGGAATAATAATAAATCAGTTGAAGCGGCTCGGAGCGTCCTGCGACTGGTCCCGCGAGAGGTTTACCATGGACGAGGGCCTCTCGCTGGCTGTGCGCCAGGTTTTCGTATCGCTCTATAATGAGGGCCTGATCTATCGCGGCAAACGCATGATCAATTGGTGCCCTCGCTGCATGACCGCCCTGGCCAATATCGAGGTCGAGGGCGAAGAGCTCGGCAGCTTTCTCTACTACATTCGTTATCCCCTTGTAAACGGAAAGGGGGCATTGGTAGTGGCCACTACCAGGCCGGAAACGATGCTGGGCGATACTGCTGTCGCCGTGAACCCGGAGGACCACAGGTACAAGGCCCTTATCGGACAAAAAGTCGTCTTGCCCATAGTTGGCCGCCACATCCCGGTAATCGGGGATTCCTACGTCGAGCGCGAGTTCGGCACCGGAGCGCTAAAAGTTACTCCCGCCCATGATTTCAACGACTTCGAGCTGTCGGCAAAGCACGGTCTCGAGTTGGTGCAGGTCATAGACGAACGCGGAATCATGACCGAACAGACAGGCCGCTACTCAGGGATGGACCGGTTTACCTGCCGCAAGCAGATTCTAAAAGACCTCGTAGAAGGCGGCTGTCTTGTAAAAACTGAACCCTACACTCACCGCGTCGGACACTGCTATCGCTGCCATAATGTGGTTGAGCCGATGCTCTCGCTTCAGTGGTTCGTTGCGACCAGGCCTCTTGCAGAGGCTGCCATTAACGCAGTCAAACAGGGTAAAACCAAAATCGTCCCCGCCAAATGGGAAAAAGATTACTTCAACTGGCTTGAAAACCTCGAGGACTGGTGCATAAGCCGCCAGATATGGTGGGGACACCGCATCCCGGCATGGCATTGCCTGCAGTGCAATGATGTTATCGTCTCCATGGAAGCTCCCCTGGAATGCCCGAACTGCCCCGGTTCCCCGGTCGAACAGGATTCGGACGTTCTCGACACATGGTTCAGCTCCGGCCTGTGGCCTTTTTCGACACTGGGATGGCCGCAGAATACATTGGAGCTGGAAAAATTCTACCCCACTTCCGTTCTGGTTACGGCATTCGATATCCTGTTTTTCTGGGTGGCCCGAATGATGATGATGGGACTCGCGTTCATGAGGGAAGTCCCATTCCGTGAAGTCTATGTGCATGCCCTTGTTCGGGATGCCGAGGGGCAGAAAATGAGCAAATCCAGGGGAAACGTAATCGACCCCCTTCTCATGATGGACAAATACGGGACGGACGCTCTGAGGTTTGCCCTTACAGCCTTCGCGGTCCAGGGTAGGGATGTCAAGCTCTCGGAGGAACGCATCGAAGGCTACAAGCATTTTGTAAACAAGATATGGAACGCTGCCCGGCTTGTCCTTATGAACCTCGAAGGCTTCAAGGGGCCGGTCGAAATCCCGGAGAAAGTGCCCGCGCTTGCCAATCGCTGGATTCTGAGCCGCCTTCAAAGGGTTGCCGCAGAAGCCGTTGAGTCTTTGGATAATTATTATTTCAATCAGTACGCTCAGGTCCTCTATCAGTTCCTGTGGCATGAGTACTGCGACTGGTACCTGGAAATCATCAAGCCCGATTTCTACGGCGAGGATGCTGAGGCGGGCGCACAGGCAAGGTCTGTTGCGGCCGTTGTTCTTGAAAAAGTCCTGGTTCTTCTGCATCCCGTGATGCCGTTCATAACCGAAGAAATCTGGCACAAACTGCCTAACACATCCGGAAGCATCATGAAAGCTGCCTTTCCTGAAGCTCAGGCCCAAAGGATCGACCCCGAAGCCGAAGAGCAGATGGAAACGCTTATGGCGATCATAGTCGCAATCCGCAATATCCGCGGCGAGATGAACGTCTCCCCGGCGCTCAAAGTCGAGGTGGTGTGCCTCTGCGACCAAGGTTCGGAACTGGAGCTTCTCAGAGAGCACGAGCGCACCCTTACCGATCTGGCAAAGGTCTCCAGGCTCACCGTCACCCGGGCCGGCGAGATGAATAAGCCGAAGCATGCTGCAGGGGCGGTCGTCGGGAACACGGAAGTTTTCGTAGTCCTCAAGGACATCCTGAATTTCGAGAATGAGTCGAACCGGCTCCAAAAGGAGCTTGCCAAACTGGAGAAGGAGTTCGGTCTGACCCACAGGAAGCTGTCAAACGATGATTTTCTCCAGAAAGCCCCTCATGAGGTAATCGACAAGGAACGCGAAAAGAACGCGCGGCTTGGCGAAAAGATAGAAAAACTGAACCGCAGGCTCGAAATCATGAACGGATTGCGGGAAAGCCAGGCGTGATGTAAGTGTTCACCACAGAGACACAGAGAAAATTGAGGGATTGAGGGATTGAGGGATTGAGGGATTGAGGGATTGAGGGATTAAAAACGAATCGAAGAATCCCTAAACTAAGGACTTGAGGGGTTGTGAATTACAAGAGCTTTGAGAGCTGCCATGCTGGCAGAAGGCAAGGGACCTTTGCCGCGCTATCTCTCAGATAATCGGAGAGTCTGGATTCAAAAGGGGCTACACACTCAGGGACCAGATCTGGAGAGCTGCCGGATCGGTGATGGATAATATAGCAGAAGGATTTTACGACGGGTCCGCTCGTGAGTGCATCCGTTTTCTAGGTTATTCCCATCGCTCGTGTGGGGAAGTTCAGTCC
The DNA here is from genome assembly GCA_052143075.1 of Syntrophobacteraceae bacterium. Classification (GTDB taxonomy): domain Bacteria; phylum Desulfobacterota; class Syntrophobacteria; order Syntrophobacterales; family Syntrophobacteraceae; genus SbD1. The sequence continues at coordinate 39,220 of JBKQTS010000209.1, forward strand.
CAACTTTATCGAGCTTTGGACAACAAGTACATCAGTCAGGATCAGTTCAGCAAAGTGTATGACCTTGCCTCCGAATGCCGGAAGCAAATCAAGGGCTTTAGGAAATACTTGAGGGACTATAGCTCCAGGGAGGAGCGGAATTGAATCCCAGAATCCTTAAATTAAGAAATTGAGGAATTAAGAATTCCTAAATCCCTGAATTCCTAAATTCCTAAATTTTCCCTGTGCCTCTGTGGTGAACGGCTATGGTTGAAATGGATGAATTGTTCCGGCTGGCTCTTCTTGAAGACATCGGCAGCGGGGATGCAACGACGCGCGCTGTTATTCCTCCCGGTCTGGAAGGAAGCGCAGTTGTCTTTGGACGCGAACCATTCGTCTTGTCCGGCTCTAAACCATTTGGAAGAATTTTCGAACTTCTCGATCCGGAAATCAGGGTGGAATGCCCGTTTCCCGATGGGGAACCGATCTCGCCAAATGTTGCCGTATTCAGGATAGAGGGACGGGTGCGGACCATTTTGACCGGTGAACGCACCGCCTTGAACTTCGCCCAGCGGTTGTGCGGGATTGCGACTCTGACGCGCAAAATGTCTGACGCCATAGCCGGGACCGGTTGTAAGTTGCTCGACACTCGAAAGACAACCCCATTGTGGCGAAGCCTGGAAAAGGAAGCCGTGCGGCACGGAGGCGGCAGGAATCACCGCTTCGGCCTGGCCGACGGCATCCTGATCAAAGACAACCATATCGCGGTAGCCGGAAGCGTAAAGGAAGCCGTGCGCCGAGCTCGCGAAGGAGCTCCCCATACCCTGCGCATCGAAATCGAAGTGGAAAACATGGAGCAGCTTGATGAGGCCATCTCCGCCGGGCCCGACATAGTGCTTCTCGACAATTTTACGCTGGATATGCTGAAGGCGGCTGTCGCGATCGGCAAAGGCCGCGTCGTCCTGGAGGCTTCCGGGGGCGTCAGCCTCGAAACCGTGCGCGCAATAGCCGAAACCGGGGTCGATTTCGTGAGCTGCGGCGCTCTCACCCACTCGGCAAGGGCCATTGATCTAACGATGGAGTTTTCCGTCTGACCCAGCCCCGTCCGAAAACCTGATTTTAAGTACACGATCACTCATGCCCCGAGCGCCAAACGGACTTTCACTTATACCGGCCGTACAAAGCCATTTAAAGTCCATCGGTCGGCCTGCTCTCGTAAGCGCCGGATTCAATCAGAGGCTAGGCCTCTTCATAGGGCAGGACGTGTTCGTGTTTTGTGCGCCAAATTCGGACCTTGGTATTCTTTGGGGCGACAGGCTTGATATCCACAGACAGGCAACCTTCAACGGCCTCATAAATATTTTTGAGGAGTTCCTCAAATGTTTCGCCTTGTGTGGCACAGCCCGGGATGGCCGGTACCTCTGCCCAATATCCCCCTTCTTCCGCTTCGTGAACAATTACCTTGAGTTTCATTAGCAGTCCTTAATTTCCCGCTGAGGGCGAAGCCTCGCCTGCCGCAACTTCGCTGAAGCAGGAATGGCAACTCTTTGACATCTTACCACAATCGAGCTATTGTCCAAAAACGAATTGAGGAATTAAGGAATTGGGGAATTAAATCCTCAAAATCCAACGGCTTAGCTCAATCACTGTCAGCGGTGTGGAAAGGCCGAGCCAAGTCCGAATCAGCCCAACGTGGGACTCTGTTTTACCTGGTCTATCACAGAGGGGGCTACATTATGAATCTAGGGAAAGCGCCAGACCAAGGAACTATCGCTCTTATCCTTATAACCGCGATTATCACATCCCTGATCGTCGGGGTATTCGGAAAGAAACTAGCAGAGTCTGTGCTTGAACTCATCCTTAAGCCTTTGAGGTTCTTTTACGAGGCTCTCTACCGGTGGATCGCGCTAGGAATCCATTATCAGTGTCTGTGTGGAGCTATCGTAAGCACGTGCTTCGCTCGCACCTTGCCCGGCTGGAGAACCCCGTTGGCCCCAATCTCAGTGTCCCACTCGAGCACGCCTTTGCCCCTCTGAAATTGAGATGCGGTACGACCGAAAAACACCCCTCAGATCAAAAAGGGGTTTTTTACAACCAGGCCGTCAAACTGGAACGCGTTCTGAAGGTCTTCAGAGAGGACAAACGAGCAGTTAGCGGTTTTTGCAGCCTGCAGGATGAGGGCATCCCAGAAAGTAATATTATATTTTCGATGGAGATGGACGGCAGCTATGACCATATCGAAATCGGCGACAACGACATCCATATTGGACATGTATTGCATGAACCGCAGAGCGTCTTCTGCGGGAATGGGCTTTTGGATTTTTAGGGTTGCCACCTGGTAAAACTCTTGCAGAACCTGAATGCTTATCACCCCTGATTCATTTGCGATATGCTCTTTCACGAGCTCTCGGGCAATTTCCCTCTTGCGGCCCAACTCAAGTGTGGAATCAATCGAATAAATAAAAATGTTAGTATCCAAAAAGACCTTATCTCTGGTGCGCGTCTTCTCGACTCCAGGTCTTTTTGCCGACCTTTGCTTTGCTATGCGCATAGAACTCGTCGAGTCCTCTTAAAGCAGCTTCCCTTGCTAAATCAGTGGAAACAAATTCCTCCAGCCCTGCCTTGATAATGGCGTTTACAGAGGTCTTCCGTTTCGAAGCAAGTCGGCGCGCCCTCTCCAGAAGGTCATCATCGATTTTCAAAGTGAGGTTAGCCATCCCACGCTCCCACAGTGAGGAAATTTGATAGATAAAATAGCACGAAAGTTGTGCCAAGTCAATTTATAGAGGAGCGCGGTATTTGTTGGAAAGGTGAAGCGTGAAAATGGAAGGGGTGAAATTTTTGCTTTTCACTCTTGCTTCCCGCTCCCTGCTTCTTCCCTCGCTGGCCTGCTTGACTGGCTTGAATCCCTCAATTCGGAATCCCTCAATCTCATACGTCTCTTTTGCCGCTTCTATTGCCGTTACTATTGCCGTTTCTGGTTGCCGTTTCTGGTTGCCGTTTTGCACGGCCAAATCACAATGTTGTATGATACTGCCGGACGAAAACGAACTGCGGTAATCACGGGAATTTAGGGGTTGAGGGGTTTGGTTTCTCCCTGCTCCCAGCCCATTGTTCACTCTTAAGCCCTCTTTGAAAACCGAATAAAAAGGGGTCGAATTACGGTGGCCAGAGGCAGGATGCCGGATTTCGGTCTTCTGTCATCACAGAGGTCCTTGTCAGTTAAATCAAGGAGTTGCGCCCACACCCATTGCATTTGCATTGTATTTGCAATGGACAAACCCGGCAAGGCCGGAGCTTGCCCTCCTTCGCAAAAAGCTCAGGACAAGTTCGCCTGCCGAAGGGTAGTTCCCGGCCATCACGAGGTTGAACAGGCCATCCAAGGTGTTCCGCCTAAGCCGGAAACCCAGGGTCCAAATACCGGCAAAATTTTTGAGTCAAGTTAGACGCTCTTGCCCTTATTTCACCACCCACACATCCAAATTGTTGGTGCTGTCATCCACGGCCGCAAAACGAAAGTGGTCATCCCATTGGACCAGGGCAATTCCGAATGCCGCCCCCTCCACAGGGGGTGGATCAAGCGCAAACTCCGCCACGAATACGCCCTTCGATGTGTACTCGACGATTTCGTTCGGATGAAGGGGATCGAGATTGATTGCATCGCCCTGCGATGTAATCAGGTCTCCGTTTTTCGCCCGCACCAGGCCGAGCGGACCGTGCAGATGCGTCGTATCCTGTATAAAGATGCTGCCGGTTCCGGCATCCGTATGTCTGTCCATCGCGTGATTGACTGCAAAAATGGCGTTGTCACCGGTAGAGGCGACGTACAATATATTCTTTTCCCTATCTAAGGCGAGTCCGGTCGGCCCTACGACCAGGGCTGCCCCATTGCACTGATGAATGTAGCCGGACGCGATTTGAGTTGATCTCTCCACTATTATTCTCGGACCGAAAAATTCGAAAATCACGAGGTCAAGGCGGGTTACAGTTCCGCTCAAAACGTTTGAAACAAACACTTGTGCGTTTTCTCCGTCCTCATTGATCGTCAGGTCCCACGGACCGTCGAGCAGTGTCGAGTTCGTTAGTGTTTTCACCAGTTTCCCAAAGCGATCGATAATCAGTAGGGAACCCTGCTCCACTCCGGATTCGTTGTCTCCTGTGCACGTGCCCGAGGGTGAGGGAACATTTCCGACAAGCACAAATCCTTTTTTCTAAACCCCCAATGCGGTTGTGAGCCCGAGGCCCGGTTGCCCCTGGAAGAAAAGCGACTGTGTCCCATCCTCGGAGATGCTTACGATGGTTGTGCCGGTCCCCTGCGTGTTCATAATGTCATTGAAATTGGATACGAGAATGTCTCCGGCTTTGAGCAATCCGTCTTCGGGGAAACCCCTGGGAACAAAGGCTACGCCGTAAGGGTTCTGGTCTCCGTTGGAAGGAACGGTCGAAGCGGTAAATGTCGGTGTCGCCGTAAGATTAGGGACGATCTGCTCTGAAGCAAGCGCCAGGTTACCCGTGGTCAGGAACAGGCTGAGCACAAGAAAGGTGGGAGCCCAGTACAACAAGCGGTTTCTTTGCATGGCCATCTCCTCTTTTTAGGTTATCTTGGACAATCGCGGCGCAGGCGTGGGGCGTCCCTTGCAGCCATAGCTGCTTCAAGGTGCGGACCTGACATGCTGGGAAAGATAAGGTTGACCGTGAGGGAAATAGAATACGGTCAATTCTGTACATTCCCGATGAGTTGACCGTATTTTCGAGGGAGGATTATTGGTAGATTGAGGGCGGCGAGGAAGTTTACCATTTCGGGGATCAAATCCGATTATTTCGTTCCAGTGGGAGCAATCAATGACTGACCTGCATCTTAACGGCAAAAAGGTCCACGCCCCGGGATCTCTTCGTTTCCGGCAAACCTGTCCTGTCTAAGCTCTTCTCCGCGTTCTTCGCGTCTGCGGTGCAAATTCAGTTGGCGGCTCTTTGACATCGTTCGATAGTCGAGTTATCGTCCAAGACGAATTGGCCAATTGAAGAATTGGCTAATTGAGGAATTTAATCCCTGAATCCCTAAATCCCCCAATCTTTAAATCCCTTTGGGGAAAGAGGTATTCTTGCCAGCACAGCTTTCAGATAAGACGTGCCGCCTGTGCGGTCTTCCCACCGGGAGTTCGAATATCTCTCAGCCGGTTGCGGGCAGGCCGGTGCAATTTTGCTGCCTTGGCTGCATGTATGTCTTCCAGATTCTCTACAACAGCCCTGAAGGGATTCCCGAGGATTACCGAAATACTGAACTCTACAAAGCTTGCGTTTCAGCGGGCCTCATTCCATCGGGGGCGGCCGGAGAAATCCCCCCCCGCCCCCCTTTAGAAAAGGGGGGAGAAAAACCCCCTCCGTTATCCCGGCCCGATCCCGCCGCGCCCACCAGTCGGGGCCGGCAAGTCCACCGCCCGCTCGAGGTTCGTGCGGCTCTGCCTGGTGTGGCCCCGCCGCCGCCGAAGGCCAGCGGCGCTTCCCCGCTCGCCAATCCTGGCCACAGCGCCTCGCTGCCCGCTATTGAGGAAGGACTCTCGCAGGAACTTTCCATCCGGATCGAAGGAATGTGGTGCGTCGCCTGTTCATGGCTCATCGAACATCTTCTGTGCAAAATGGACGGAGTGCTGAGCGCCGGCATCTTCTTTTTTTCGGACATAGCCCGCATCAAGTACATGCCCCATCTCGTCGAGCCCCAAACTATCATGGAGAGCATCTCCCGGCTGGGCTACAGGGCCTCTGCAGTCGAATCCCCGCCCGATTCGGGCCAAAGCAGGGATCTTGTCGTCCGGCTGGGGGTTGCCGCGATTCTCAGCGCGAACATAATGATGATCTCATTTGCCCTCTGGGCCGGTTTTTTCGAGCAGATCGGGCGAGAAGGAGCGGCGCTTTTTTCATATACCCTCTGGGTTATCGCCTCGCCCGTCGTTTTTTACGCAGGCTGGCCGATCCTGCGCAAGGCTTTCTGGAGCGTCCGGCACCTGAGCGCCACCATGGACACTCTGATAGCGGCCGGCGTGCTCTCGGCTTATTTTTACAGCGTTGCGGCCATGTTGCGGGGAAGCCTTCATGTATATTTCGATACCGCCTCGATGCTGGTCACACTCGTTTTGCTGGGAAGGTTCATCGAAACCCGGGCAAAAGAGAAGATTTCCGGTACCATCACCGCGCTTTTTCAAGCAGCGAGCGGGAAGATACGAATCTCAAAGGACGGCAGGGAAATCTGGACAGCGCCCGACAAGGTTTCCAGGGGCGATTCGTTCCTGGTATTTTCCGGCGAGCGCTTACCGGTCGATGGACGCATTCTTTCCGGGGAGACGGTTCTGGACGAATCCATAATAACCGGGGAATCGCGTCCGGTAAAAAAGGGGCCCGGGGCCGACGTGTCAGCCGGATCGCTCGTGTTGAACGGAGAAGCGAAGTTTGAGGCCACCCGCCCGGGGGGCGAGAGTTCCCTCAACCAGATAATTACATTGATTCAGGAAGCGCTTTCCACCAAGAACCGGTTCGAGCTCTTCGCAGACCGCCTCATGCGGGTCCTTGTCCCGGCCGTGCTGGCGCTCTCCGTTTCCATCCTCGTATTTCTTCTCGCCTCGTCTGTGCCTGCGGGCGAAGCTCTTTTGCGCGCCTTAACCGTCCTCGTCATAACATGTCCCTGCGCTCTCGGAATAGCCACCCCTCTTGCCAGGGTGGCCGCAATCTCCAGGGCGCGCGCCTCCGGCATACTCATCCGCAACCCCGCCGCCCTCGAACGGGCCGACCGCCTGGACGTGATGATTTTCGATAAAACAGGGACCTTGACCGAAGGCAGCTACATTCTGCGCGAAACGGTCACCCTGGACGCAAACGCCGATGATGCCCTGCGGCGGGTAGCCTCGGCGGAAGTCAAATCGGATCATTTCCTGGCCCGCGAGATCGTGAAGGCCGCGCGCCTTCGCTCTGCCAATCTCGATGAGGTCCTGTCTTTCGAAGCTCGGGAGGGGCTGGGGATAATCGCCCTGACACGGTCCGGCGAGGTGATCGCAGGCTCCCGGCGGCTGATGCTCAACTACGGACTGGAATTTCCGGATGTGCTCCGGGACCGGGCTCACGCTTTTGAGACTGCCGGATCTACAATCGTTTTCTTTGCCTGGAACGGCGCTGTTAGAGGATTTTTTGTTTTTGGCGACAAGCTGAGGGACAATGCTCCAGAAATCGTATCCCGGCTCCGCGCCGAGGGCATCTCGGTATGGGTAGTCTCCGGGGATTCGGAGGAGACCACTCGGACGCTCGCGCTCCAAGCGGGGGCGGACAACTTCGCCGGTCAAAGAGGCCCACAGGATAAAGTCAGGATAATTGAAGACTTCCAGGCGCAGGGGAAAAGGGTTGCGATGGCCGGCGACGGAATAAACGATGCAGCGGCCCTCGCGCGCTCAGACCTTGGAATAACGCTCGGGGCAGGAGCAAACCTGATCCGGGAATGCTCCGATGCTGCGGTTCTCGGAGACGATCTGCTTAAGATAATTGAATTGTTCGAACTTTCCCGCTTTTCCTTCAAAATCACCAGGCAGAATCTTTTCTTTTCCTTCTTCTATAATGTTTTTGGAATTCCTCTTGCCGCCGCGGGCATTCTAAATCCGCTGATCGCCGCCTTCGCCATGTTCGCCAGCAGCGTGACCGTTATCTGCAACTCTTCCAGGATTTCAGGATTCTTTCGAGACCCAATTCCTTAAAATCTAAGTACTTGTTCACCAGAACCTGAAGGCGGTGCCTCGAACTCCGATCCGGGGATGAAACTGCGAGGCCAATGGTTGACAAAAGATGACAGCGAATTTAACTTGCGGCCTGAAAGACATGTGATGGCAATATATTGAAGATAATATAAGGATAATTACGATATCGGAAGGAGTATGAAATGAATAAGAAACTTTTCAGCCTGTCCATATTCACCATCGCTCTCGCCATGGCGTTCGTGTTTTCGGCGCCCAACGTTACAAGGGCAGCAAGTGACAACTATAATGACCAGTTCGTCGGCATAACCAATTTACTCGGGGTCGATGAGGCGCATAATGGGGCTGGAGCACGCGACAGGGACAGGGCTCCGGTTGTGAACTTTCAAACCTACGGCCTGCAAGGCGACTGGGCGGGTCAGCATTAAGGCGGCCAAATGAAATCGAGCTGAAAACTCTAACTGCCGGCAACAAGCAAAAGCCCCGGAACTTCGATCAAACGTTCCGGGGCTTTGCTCTTTGATTATGAGGACATGAGATTTCAGGCAAACCAAATAAACCGGCACGGCGGCTTGTAAATTCTTATCAACCTATCACTTGCATGTTCGATTGGAAAACTGTATGGTTTTTAGGACTCCGGGGTTGTGCAAGAAATTTTTTCGGGCAGAATCCGGCCCGAAAATGCGGTTCGGATGCATAGCATAGAGCTTGGAGCATTATTCCGGGTACCGGCGTTGAAAATGACTTATTAGGAAGGGGTGTGAAAACATGGACATGAAAAAGGTAACATATATTATAACAAACAGGTTGGAAGGTTTGAGTCTTGCTATTCCCATGTTTGTGGTCGGGCTTGGTTTCATGATTTTAGGAGTTACTCTTTTTCCGGGGATAGGTATTATTTTGGGTATTTTTGTGTGGTGGATTGCATGGCATTTTATGCTCAGTAGTTCACGGAAAAATCGCTATAAAGAAATCCTAAAAAACATCAAAGAAAAACAAGCAACCTTGCTGTCCTCCTCAAAATCCAAATACCAGGCGCCCTCGCCGAAGCCGGATGTGAAAAATGAGAGTGAGACTACATCTTCAGCGACATCTGAAAGAGAGGAAGCGACCGTTGCCGATTCAGATCATTAATAAATAAAGAAATACTATAATTACCGCTCCTCGGACCTAAGCGCTGTTGAGATGGTTTCTTACCCGCTCATAGACTAACGAAGCGAAAAAAAAGGCTGCCGCAACCATTATTATGGTCGCCCCGGAGGTAAGGTTAAATCTGTAGGAAAACCACAAACCGGCGAGTGAGAAGAAAAAGTTAAGAAATACCGAAACTATCATCATCGCCTTGAGTGAGCGGCAGAATTTTTCCGCTATGAATGGCGGGATGGTGAGAAGAGCAATAACCAAAACCAGGCCCACAATTCGAATGAGCATAATTACCGAAAGCGCGATCATCCCGAGCAGAACGTAGTAGAGCATTCCAACCCGGACCCCCATGGACATCGCGAATTCCTCGTCGAAAGACATGGCGAGGAAGCCGTTGTAGAGCGAGCCAACGATTATCAGCACCCCAACGTCAACCAGGGCCATCATCACTATGTCCTCGCGCGGCACGGCCAGAATGCTTCCGAACAGATAGCTCATCAGGTCTGTATTATATCCCGGTGTGAGGTCGATCATTATGATTCCCAGGGCCATTCCCACGGCCCACATGACCCCTACGACGGTATCCGCCCTCTGCTTGTTTTTCAGAGTGACGGCGGACATGATCATCGCGATCGCCAGCGCAAACCCGACCGCCCCGGCAAGCGGCGCAATCCCGAAAAAGAAGGCCAATCCGATGCCGCCGAAAGCAGCATGCGCTATTCCACCCGATATGAAAACGATGCGGTTTACGACTACGAGTGTTCCTATGATCCCGCAAGCCACGCTGGCAAGCAATCCCGCAAGAAGAGCGTTGCGCATGAATTCGGACTGGAAGGCCTCGATCATTTCTCAGGAGTCCTCGTGGCCATGCTTGCGCAGAACGCGATGAGGCACCCCGCCGTGGGCTATCAGATCGACGGGGCATTGGTAGGCTGCATGCAGCACCTCTTCGGTGATTTCGCCTGATTCATGATGGTAAAGGGTCTGATTGAGGCAGGCAACCGAGTTGATGTAGCCGGATAGTACGCTCATGTCGTGACTCACGACGACAATGGTGATCGTAGCGTTCAATTGTTTGAGCAAACCATAGAGGTCGGTTTGGAACCGCGCGTCCACGCTGGCGGTAGGCTCGTCCATGAGCAGGATTTTCGGTTCGACGGTAAGCGCTCGAGCGATCAACACCCGCTGTCTCTGGCCGCCTGAGAGTTTCCCGATTGGCCGGTCCCGGTACTCCCACATACCAACTTGTTCCAATACCCGTCTGGCAAGTGCCCTGTCCTCGGAAGTGTATCGGCGCTCACGTCCCCTCCGGCCGAGCCTGCCCATCAGCGCAACATCCTGAACGGAAATAGGGAAATCCTTGTTAAACCCCGTATCCTGCGGGACATACCCAAGCAGTCCGGAGGCTTCCAGGGGCGTCTTGCCAAAAACCCTTACGGTTCCCTGCGCGGGGTTCAAAATGCCCAGGACGATCTTGAGCAGGGTGGTTTTACCACTGCCGTTAGGTCCGATTATCGCCAGGAAATCCTGCTCCTCCACCGTCAGGTTCACGTCTGTCAAAATGGGATTGCTGTTATAGAAAAACGAGATATTGTGCAACTCAATAGCCGAAAGGGGCATATTCGATCTCTCCCTATTGCATGCCGAGAGCGGCTGAAATTTGCTCTGCCACCTGCCGGAGGTTTTTTTCCCAGTCGGGCGCAAGGTCGTCGGCCTGGACTAATCTGCCCCCAACTGCGTCGGCTATGGTCTGGGCGATCTTGGGCGAATACTGCGGCTGAACGAATATGGCTTTTGTTCCAAGCTCGCGAGCGCGTTTTATGAATCCATCAAGCTCTCTTGCCTTTGGTTCCTTTCCTTCAACTTCCACCGGCGCCTGCTTGAGCCCGTATGCGTCGGCAAAGTAGCCCCAGGCAGGATGAAAGACCATGAACGAGCGCGATTTTGCCCCTGGCTCAAACAGGCGGGAAAGGTAAAGGTCCAACTCAACCAACTCGGAAACGAATTTCTTGTAATTGGTCTCGTAAGATGGGCGGTTCTGCGGATCGGTTGCGGCAAGGGCTTCAAAGATTGTACGAGCCTGCAGGATCACCAGGGGGGGAGAGAGCCAGATGTGAGGGTCGCATTGTTCTTCATGGGAGTCGCCGCTGTGCGGTCCGGCGTCCTCGCCGGGATGCGAATGGGCCTCGATCGCTCGTTTTTTAATGTCTTTTTCCGTGTGTATCACCAGGATTTTTGGGTTTACGGAAACCATTTTCGGGAGCCATATGGTTTCGAACGGAACTCCACAGGCGAAGTAAATCCTGGACCGGCTCAGCGCAGACATCTGCCCGGGCCTGGGTTCGTATGTTTCCGGCGTCGCCCCCGGAGGGACCATTACCTCAACTTCGACGAATTGTGCTCCAATCTTCTCCACAAAATACCGCTGAGGAAGAATACTGACGGCGGCATGCACCGGTCCTTGGGCCAGACCCGGGCAGGGCTGAATGCTAAATGTCAGCACAAAGACCAAACAGATTTTAAAAAGCGAAAGTCTCATTTCGGCATGCCCTTGGAAAGCGTTTGGCCACGAAAACCTTCATGATATGGGATTTTACTCCCGAACGCCATACACTAATTTAATTAATTAATCGTTTGAGAAAATATCCGGTTAGTAAACGCCGTCTGTTTACACGGTCTGCAAAACTGGAGAATTGCCTGACAGGAAGCATGGATCAGCCTGCGGCGCAGGTGAGCAACAAGGCGTCATGCTCGGGACAAGGACATATTTGAACGTGCAGAGGTACTTACCTGGTCTCCATCCGGAAACTCCGGACGGAAACTACTTGGTGTATCAAATGCGTGAAGCTCTAGAGCCGGTATTCAATAAAACAGGAGGGGACTTAAATTCTAGAGTTCAAATACCAAAATTCTTTTGGTATTCGCGGTCTAATTTCAATCCCTCTATGTCTGTGGTCTTTTCTCCTCGAGCGGACTTGATCTTGTCAGTGCTTCTCTTTACAACGGCGCGCTTGGTAGCGTAAGCCTGGGCGGTTTCTTCGGTGATCTTTCCCTGCTCATAGTGGCGCGAGATGCTTGCGTCGAAGGTGGTCCATCCAAAAGGTTCCGCCTGCTCCATCATCTCATAGAAGGTCTTCCCCTCGGCTTCGCCGTGAACGATGGCTTCCTGGACTCTAAGGCTGTTGCCCAATATTTCGAAGGCGGCGACGCGCCCCCCGCCGACCTTGGGCAGGAGCCTCTGCGAAACTATCCATTTCATTGTATCGGCCAGACGAATTCGGACTAGCCGCTCCTCATCGAGATCGAACATACCGATGATGCGATTTATGCTCTGGCCCGCATCCATCGTGTGCAGGGTGCTCAAAACGAGGTGGCCGGTCTCGGCGGCGCTCAGTCCGATTTCCACTGTCTCACGGTCCCGCATCTCACCGACGAGTATAACCTTTGGCGCTTGGCGCAACGCGGCCCGGAGCCCGTTGGCAAACGTATCGAAATCGAGGCCCAGTTCGCGCTGGTTGAAGGTGGCCTTGAGCTGCGGGTGGACGAATTCGACCGGGTCCTCAAGCGTTACCACGTGATAAGGGTGGCGGGCATTGATTTCGTTCAAAACCGTCGCAAGGGTCGTCGATTTTCCGCTGCCGGTCGCACCGGTCACGAAGGCCATTCCGAACTTTTCGTTGGCTATCTGCTTGAGGACCGGAGGCAATTCCAGTTCGTCTATCGTAGGGATTTTGGTTGGAAGCTGCCTCATAGCGATCGAGTAGGTGCCGCGCTGAGAGAATATGTTGACGCGGAACCGCGCCCGACCGGGGAGGTAGTAGGAAATGTCGCATGACCCCATGGTGAGGAGGTGTTGGATCCCCCGGCGGTCGTTGCCTACAAGGTTCAGGGCTATAGTTTCGGTGTGAAAGGGCTTTAACACCCGGATGCCAAAATCCATGTACGCGGGCCTGAGCAGACCGTCAACCTCGACCTGGGGGGGCTTGCCCACCGTGAAATTGATGTCCGAGGCCTTGGGGTTTTCATCCAGAATGTGCAGAAGATAGTCGTCCAGCTCTGCCCGTCTCATAATCGTCCTTTCGTTCCAACCATGCACCAGGAGCGCAGATGGGCCTACACCTCGGTAAAATCCGGGGGAGGTTCCGTCAGGTAGGTGCGAAATTTCTCCTTGTCCACGCACTTCATGTAGGCTTCAGTGGGGCTGATTCGTCCCGCCTTGAGATGAGTGGCTATGGCGTCGTCCAGAGTCTGCATCCCGTATTTCCTTCCGGTCTGAAGCGCCGACTGGATCTGATGGGTTTTGGATTCGCGAATCATCGCCCGCACCGCTTGGGTTGCTATCAATATTTCCACGACCGCAATGCGACCCTTTACGTCGATGCGTTTGAAAAGGGCCTGGGAAATTACAGCCCGGATGCCGTCGGCCAGGGTGGAGCGAATCTGGGCCTGCTCGCCCACCGGGAATACCTCGATTATGCGGTCGATCGTTTTTGCTGCGCTTTGCGTGTGCAGCGTAGAAAAAACAAGATGGCCGGTTGCAGCGGCTTCAATCGCCAGGCTTATGGTTTCCAGGTCACGCATTTCGCCTACCAGGATAATGTCGGGATCCTCACGCAAAGAGGCCCGCAGCGCTGCTGAAAAAGTTCGTGTATGAGTGCCGACCTCCCGGTGGTTTACAACGCAGCTCTTGCTCGTATGTACAAACTCTATGGGGTCTTCGATGGTGATTATGTGATCTTTTCTCTTGCGGTTCACCTCGTCGATTATCGCCGCCAGCGTTGTAGACTTGCCGCTTCCGGTCGGGCCTGTCACGATGACGATTCCTCGAGGCAGAAGGGCCAGCCGGCTTATTACCGGGGGCAGGCCAAGCTGCTCGACTGTGAGAATTTCGTTCGGAATCTCGCGAAACACCGCTCCGATCCCGTTTTTTTGCATGAAGAAATTCACCCTGTAACGGGCAAGCCCTGGAATTTCGTATGCGAAATCGAGGTCTCCGGTTTCCTCGAATGTCTTGATCTTATCTTCCGGGGTGATCTCGTAGAGCATCGAGCGCAGTTCGTTGTCGTCCAGAACTCTATATTTTATGCGCTCCAGATCGCCTCGAATCCTCAAAACCGGCTGCTGCCCCGAAACAAGATGTACGTCGGAGGCTTTTTGTTCGTTCATCAGTTTGAAAAAGGCATCTATTTTAGCCATGGACCCTCCTTGGAGAGGTGTGCCGGGTTGAAACTTTCGCTGGCATGAACCCTGAGTATCCGCTTCCTATGAAGAATTCGACGCCTTGTGCAGCAGATCGCTCCATTCCAAACCTTGCGGTTAAGCAACAATTATGCCGCACAGACAAGAGTCGGGGATCGGATGTCCGATTTAGGATATCCAAAACAGATCTTGAGAGGATATCGACCATTCGCTCCGACTATAACTCCACCGTTATCCAATGCCTGTGCCGGTCGTCCAGGCGAGTGAGGCCCGCTTTTGAGGCCGCATCCAGCGCCTGGCTGAACTCGGCGGAAGTGATTCTGCGGTTTATCGCCCTGTTAGCGAGGGCCTTGCCGCATGGGTGGTACTGGTCCATAATGTTGATGTAGGTCTGAGCCGAGATCCGTGTGGCTATGAAATCGACAATTTCAGCCGTCCCGGCAAGGCCGTTTGGCATTACGAGATGCCTCACGAGCAGGCCCCTTTGAGCCAGCCCGCTCCCATCCAAAACCAGGTCACCCACCTGCCTGTGCATCTCCCGCAGGGCCTCACGCGCCCGCTCGGGGTAGTCCGCTGCGTTGCATAGCTCCTGCGCTGACCCGGGGTCCCAAAATTTAAAATCCGGCATATAAATATCGACAATTCCGTCCAAAAGCTTTAACGCCGAGACCCGCTCATATCCACCGCAATTATAGACAAGCGGAACGTGCAGCCCCTTCTCGACAGCTATGGGAAGCGCCTCGAGAATCGGCTGAATCACATGCGATGGGGTGACAAAATTTATGTTGTGGCAGCCATTTTTTTGAAGAGTGAGCATGATTTCGGCCAGATCCTCCGGACTAACCGGCTTTCCCTCTCCGCCGTGGCTTATGTCGAAGTTCTGGCAAAAATCACAGAAAAGGTTGCAGTGCGAGAAAAAAATAGTCCCCGAGCCACCCCTGCCCACAAGGGGCCGCTCTTCGCCATAATGCGGCCCGTAGCTTGCCACGACTGCAAGTTTGCCGGTCCTGCAAAAGCCTGTCTCGCCGGCCATCCTGTCCGCCCTGCACATGCGCGGACAAACAGTGCACTTCTTCATCCATCCGGTGGCGCGCCTCAATGCTGCTTTAAGCCGCCCGTTCCGATATGCTTCGATATACGCAGCGCTCATCTTATATTTCCCCCGCAAATGGTTCTTAAGGTCCACGCTAAAATCCCCCTGCCCCTCTTTAGGAAAGCGGGGAGCATCTCGATCTAAAAATACCTTTAATGTCAAAAAATGCGAATCAGAAACCTTGAGGAGCGTGGGTTTTTATGGCGCAGGGAACTTGAAATAAATTGGTGTTTATTTCTCATCAGGCTTCGTTGTGTGATGCTTTCTTGACATTTTGTCAATAAAGCGCCCGGCAGAGTACAGTGAGCGAAGGTCGTCGGCTCTTTCAGCCTCTGGCCCACCCTGTCGAATGACGTACACCGTTGACGGATGTTCAACAGGCGCTCGCTGCATGAAAGAAACACGATTTTGAAATTCAGATGCTGAACTGGGTTTTCTCATTTGTCGAAAAATCTCTAATAAAGCCCGAATCATTGTTTTCGCCTTTATTTGCCAACTTCCAGCCAGTCGTTGTAAATATCTTGGATTGTGCTATATTTGCCTCCCACTCTAAACCGGAAACCAAAAACTGAATCAGAACGATCGAGAGCCGGCCTGTCTCTCGGCGACCGGACCAAAACGGCTTTCGATCAGAGGAGTCCCCATGAGATTGTGTAAAATACTCATGTTGTCCGCCGTAGTCTCAATTTCGGCAATTTTTGCATTCGGCTGCTTTGCCCAACAGGATGACAGCCAGGTTAACGATAAAGTCCGCGAGCTCCAGGAACAATACCGCCGCTTGTTGAAAGACGAATACAATCCTTCCACCATTGAGCCGAAAACGAACGGCAAGCCTTCGTTCGGTTCCGGGTCGAGTTGGACGAAAAGTTCGAAAAAGAAGGGCAAGAAATCAGCACTGCGAAAATCCGGGAGGAAAAAATCCCGCACGCGTATGGCATCGAAGAAAACGCGTTCGGGCAAAAAGCTGGCCAGGGGCCGGTCGGGAAAACGCTCCAGGAGCGCTTCAAAAAAGACCGGGAAAAAGACGGCTTCAACTAAAGCCTCGGCCGGCAAGGGATCAAAGTCGTCACGGGCGTCAACCAGCAAAGACGCCCGGTCCAAAAAAGGTGCAAAATCTGCGGGGAAGACCTCAAAAAAGGCGAGCAAGCTTTCGAGGTCTCAGAAAAAAAATGGGTCTGACAAGAAGAGCGCCGTAAAAAAAAGCGCAAAGGCAAAGTCCGCTAAAGTCGACGGCAAGAAAAAAAAGAACGCTGAAAAAAAGAGTGCCGGAAAGAAAGAGACAACCAAGAAATCCAATACTAAAAACAGCAAGAAAAAAAATAACAAAAAATGATTTTGAGTACATTCTTAATTTGTATATTTCAAATTTTCTCCTTAAAATGGGTGGCATGATTGACCCTTCTCTAAGGGAGGCGGCATTATTTTCGAAGGAGGAAAGGAGAACTATAATATGAAGGGCAAGGTTCTTTCAATCATCACCGCTATTCTGTTTGGGGCGACAATGGTGGCATCTCCGATCGTGTTTGCGGCAGGGTCTGACACGGGGGCCGGCACAGAGGAGAAGGCGCCGGCAAAAAAGAAGACATCCAAGAAAAAGAAAACGCCAAAAAAACCGGCTGCAAAGAAAGCAAAGAAGACAACCAGCAAGAAAAAGAAAGCACCCGCTGAAGAAAAAGAGTAGTAGTTCTGGAAAGCAGTACGCCGCCTCTTTGAGAGATTGTCGAAAATCAGGGCTAGGCAAAACCTGTCACTCGATCTTGGATCGAGGGCAGGTTTTGTTTTTTTGCTGGAAGGATTTGTCGCCGCACGTGGAAGAAAATCATTTTTGATAATAATTTGCCATCAGACACTAAAAGCGGTTCATCCCCACGCCTGTGGGGAACACTGCTGTAGCCCTTCGCGCGCTGCAGACTCAGCCGGTTCATCCCCACGCCTGTGGGGAACACGGAGCGCTATTCACGAGTCCTGCGACGGACATCGGTTCATCCCCACGCTTGTGGGGAACACCTCATGCACACCCGGAGCTGGAGCGTTGCCTGCGGTTCATCCCCACGCCTGTGGGGAACACCAATTCCGGCTTGCTCGAAACTTTGGGCGGTCCGGTTCATCCCCACGCCTGTGGGGAACACGGTTTCAGAGGCTGAGCAGCCCGATAGGATATCGGTTCATCCCCACGCCTGTGGGGAACACAACAAATTTCCTTGACATTACAATCTAACTGGCGGTTCATCCCCACGCCTGTGGGGAACACCGGAGAGCAGCACGAAGAGGGACAATATTCTGCGGTTCATCCCCACGCCTGTGGGGAACACTGGGACATCATTGACGATGTGGACCTGTTCTGCGGTTCATCCCCACGCCTGTGAGGAACACCGGGTTTGAACGCTCGGGAGCGGGTAGATTTCCGGTTCATCCCCACGCCTGTGGGGAACACCATACAGGCATGCGCGGCGGCGAGATATGGAACGGTTCATCCCCACGCCTGTGGGGAACACGGCTTGCGGTTCTTCAGCGCCCTCCGGATCACCGGTTCATCCCCACGCCTGTGGGGAACACATCAAGCTCATTGAGATCCGGAAAAAAGAGTCCGGTTCATCCCCACGCCTGTGGGGAACACCATCTGCGCCATGGCCTGTGACTGCTGCTCAACGGTTCATCCCCACGCCTGTGGGGAACACTTTAGCTGATCTGACCGTC
This sequence comes from Syntrophobacteraceae bacterium, assembly GCA_052143075.1. Taxonomy (GTDB): domain Bacteria; phylum Desulfobacterota; class Syntrophobacteria; order Syntrophobacterales; family Syntrophobacteraceae; genus SbD1. The sequence continues at coordinate 57,061 of JBKQTS010000209.1, forward strand.
CACGTCCTTGTTACGGTTCATCCCCACGCCTGTGGGGAACACTCCCATACGCCTTGTGTGAAATCCCAATCCGCCGGTTCATCCCCACGCCTGTGGGGAACACACGAGTTCCCGGAGTTCTACATCGGATACGATCGGTTCATCCCCACGCCTGTGGGGAACACAACTCTCAGAAAGGTGGAGTAACCATATCTCCCGGTTCATCCCCACGCCTGTGGGGAACACAACCCAAATGCAAAAGGGGATAATGGCAAGGCCGGTTCATCCCCACGCCTGTGGGGAACACTGGCCGGGATATCGCTCAGCCATGCCCGCTATCGGTTCATCCCCACGCCTGTGGGGAACACCATGTTCTCGTAAGGGACGCCGTTCAGGCTGACGGTTCATCCCCACGCCTGTGGGGAACACATCACCATAGCGTTAAATATCAAATTGCCCTTCGGTTCATCCCCACGCCTGTGGGGAACACTTATTTGGCCCAACATTGCGCCAGACATTCCCCGGTTCATCCCCACGCCTGTGGGGAACACCGCTCAAGAGGATGAAAGCAAACGAAAAGTTGCGGTTCATCCCCACGCCTGTGGGGAACACCCCCCCTTAAACCCCCCTATAAATACAAAAGCCGGTTCATCCCCACGCCTGTGGGGAACACGATATCCGAGCAGTGTTGCTTGACCCGGTGGACGGTTCATCCCCACGCCTGTGGGGAACACACTTAACGCTGCGCCGCCGCTTGTCCAGGCCGCGGTTCATCCCCACGCCTGTGGGGAACACACGATATGAAAAGGGAAATCGAAGTAAGATTGCGGTTCATCCCCACGCCTGTGGGGAACACTGGGGCCGGCGGGCCTCGTTCTGTTCAACCTGCGGTTCATCCCCACGCCTGTGGGGAACACACTCCAACCCTCAGAATAGCACATTCCGCTATCGGTTCATCCCCACGCCTGTGGGGAACACTCTGTCGATCTGCGCCCGGAGCTTTGTTACGCCGGTTCATCCCCACGCCTGTGGGGAACACAACTGAAAAACATAGCCGTTCAGGAAGATGGTCGGTTCATCCCCACGCCTGTGGGGAACACAAGTCCGCAAAGCAATGCAAATTGCCCGGCATCGGTTCATCCCCACGCCTGTGGGGAACACTTCCCGGCCCAATCGTCGCCGCCGGCACCTACCGGTTCATCCCCACGCCTGTGGGGAACACGCCCGGGCTTCTACTCAAAACGCGACCGTGACCGGTTCATCCCCACGCCTGTGGGGAACACTGGACCTCGAGCGCCAGTTCCCGCACAAAGCTCGGTTCATCCCCACGCCTGTGGGGAACACTGCCCCCAGACCCACTTCGCGGCCATGCATTCCGGTTCATCCCCACGCCTGTGGGGAACACACTTTTCCGGCAGTTGGAGCATTGCGTCTCGCCGGTTCATCCCCACGCCTGTGGGGAACACCCAAGCGGATTTTCCAGGATGACATAGGTGGGCGGTTCATCCCCACGCCTGTGGGGAACACTTCCATCCAGTTGGTGATGGGATTGGCGGGGTCGGTTCATCCCCACGCCTGTGGGGAACACCTATTGGGTCGGGGTGTTGAACGATGCCGGAGCGGTTCATCCCCACGCCTGTGGGGAACACTACATGCGCAGAAAAGCCTCTTAGCACCTCACCGGTTCATCCCCACGCCTGTGGGGAACACATCAGGAATAAAATCGTTATCGATATAGTGCCCGGTTCATCCCCACGCCTGTGGGGAACACGATTTCCTCTGATACTTCCCCGCCTGCCACCTCGGTTCATCCCCACGCCTGTGGGGAACACCCCTTGCGTTTGCGCAGGCGAACGTCGCGCGCCGGTTCATCCCCACGCCTGTGGGGAACACACATTGGGCCAGGCGACCGTGGCCGGAATGAGCGGTTCATCCCCACGCCTGTGGGGAACACTCAAAATGGTGGGCGAGCAGAACTATATCCAGCGGTTCATCCCCACGCCTGTGGGGAACACCCAATAGAATGCAAAGCAGCCATTTCCTCTGGCGGTTCATCCCCACGCCTGTGGGGAACACAAGGTCGACTGTGGCAATTCTATCGCCAGTTTCGGTTCATCCCCACGCCTGTGGGGAACACCCATGCGCTGTTGTATCGCCGGCGGCAAATGCCGGTTCATCCCCACGCCTGTGGGGAACACAGTCGCCTGCGCCGAGCGTGAGCATACGACAACGGTTCATCCCCACGCCTGTGGGGAACACAAACCGATGGCCATTTTCTGGTCAGGATCCAGCGGTTCATCCCCACGCCTGTGGGGAACACGGTCCGTCCAAACGGAACCCTATTTCTGCGTCGGTTCATCCCCACGCCTGTGGGGAACACCTCCGGAATCCCGAACGCCGCAGGGTACAATACGGTTCATCCCCACGCCTGTGGGGAACACTCCTCTAGGATGCCCGGAAGCCGCGTCCTGATCGGTTCATCCCCACGCCTGTGGGGAACACGCCTGGATGCCGACTTGACGATAACTTCACTTCGGTTCATCCCCACGCCTGTGGGGAACACAAACCAAAGCAAACCAAGGCAAGGCCCCCTGCCGGTTCATCCCCACGCCTGTGGGGAACACAGCGCCGAAACCCTGAAAATCGACGCAAAAAGCGGTTCATCCCCACGCCTGTGGGGAACACGAGCTTTTGAGCACGTTGGAATGCTCTACAAGCGGTTCATCCCCACGCCTGTGGGGAACACATTTTGATCTTCTGGTTTACCAGACCTTGGCACGGTTCATCCCCACGCCTGTGGGGAACACTCCGAAAGGTATTCCAGAATTTCAAATGCGGTCGGTTCATCCCCACGCCTGTGGGGAACACTACGCAGAAGTATTCGCAGGGGGCGCCTGGGTCGGTTCATCCCCACGCCTGTGGGGAACACTTGGGCTCGGTTATCGCGATTTTGCGGCTAAACGGTTCATCCCCACGCCTGTGGGGAACACCTGCTCCCCAAAACACTTGCGATGAGCGCGATCGGTTCATCCCCACGCCTGTGGGGAACACCTCCAATCACTACTGCTTTTATTTCCAAATATCGGTTCATCCCCACGCCTGTGGGGAACACGTTCAGGTTGGTGCCGACGTTCAGGTCGGCTTCGGTTCATCCCCACGCCTGTGGGGAACACACTTCTTCTAAGCCATCAGAATTACAGGACCTTTCGATTGGCGAAATTTCTACCGGATAAGTTATTGATCTGACAGGATATTTCTTGCCACACCATCCACCTGTTCCGAACCCTCGCACGCTTCCACTATCTCATTGGAATCACAAGGTATAAACGATACAAGTTTGAGCCCATCCATTTCTACGGGTATTCGTCTGTTCTTGCCCATGGTGGCGAAGTCAAAACCGGATTCAGTATTGCTACTCCAGACCATGACCGCGTTTCCTTCATAGAGTCCCTTTTCCACCTGATTCCAGATCATCTCGCGAATACGCCTGGAATATTCGCCCACATAAACTCCCGCGCGAACTTCGAGAAGCCAAAGGGCAAGGCGCCCTCTAAGCCGTGGAGGAGCATTCTCAACCACGATGACCAGCATCTCCAATAGGCTCCTTGTTAGGGATGGCAGGGGCCACCGATTCTGCAGGGGCTTCCGGCTTTGCAATCTCGCCCGCAGCCAGGACTTCCTCGATGGTAGGAATGATTCTGTCGAGCAGGCGTGACTGACGAAATGAATCGCGGCACCCAATCCTTACCTCGCGTTCGGGACTGCCCGGTTTCCTTGCAGCAACACGAAATGCCACCGGAGCTACTGTCTCGAACTTGAAGATGTCAGCGATGTCATACACGAATGACTGTGGCTTGCCCGTATGAATAAATCCAATCGCCGGAGCGTACCCCGCCGCCAAAATAGCAGCCTCTGTGATACCATATAGGCATGCAGTGGCGGAGGAAAGACATTGATTGGGAAGATCTCCACTTTCCCATTGAGTGTGATCATAGTTGCGGCGCCTCCAGGTAACTCCAAACTGTTTGGCCAGAAGCTCATACATCTTTCGCACTCGGACTCCCTCGATGCCACGCAACTGTTCCACACTGCGCCGTTCCGGAGGCTCCTCCTTAAACCGCAGTGAGTACATTTTTCTCACAACTTTCAGTCTTGCTGAATCATCCAACGCGAGCTTAGCCTGATAGAGCAGATGGTCCGCCCTTGCTCCGCCCGGCTGCCCGGCAGCATAAAGTCTTACCCCCGCCTCACCGACCCACACCAGAAGGCATCCAACTCGGGAAGCGAGCACTGCCGCCGCATGGGACACCCTGGTTCCGGGCTCCAGCATGAGGCACGCTACACCGCCGACCGGAATGTGAGTGCGCACTCCGTTCTTATCGACCAAAACGAAGGCGCCATCCAGCACATCGAGTTGCCCCCGTTCAATAAACAATACAGAAACCCGATCCTTTATGGGGATGGGCTTAATTGGCGGCAGAATTGGCTCGGTCATGACTTCCTCACATCTGAAAAGCCAAGAAACAGAACCTCACAGTATCAGATGCTCTCTCTTCCCTGCATCGTCAGCACTCTTCTTGGTGAAAACAATCTTCGCCCGGCAGCAAATGACACGGGTGTATCGGGAAGTGAGTCGCGTCCCTCCGCGAATTTTTCCGCATCCTCTTGCCGGGTGAATGATTCGAGCTGCTTTTCACCGATCAGGAGGCGCAAAGCGTCTTCCTTGCCCCCTTTCAAGCCTGCCAGTACGGGCGCCGACGGGATGCAGGCCTTTCGTCCCAGCCAGATGCCCCATCTTGGATCAGCAAGGGCGGATGCGATATCACCGAGTAGAACTTCGTTCCCTTCGAGGAGAACGCCGAAACCCGCATCCGTCAGGTACTGACGGTGGGTCAGAACACAATCAATGTTGATCGCACCGCTCGCGCGCCTCGTATTTTGAACTGTATGGTAGTCCTCCAGCCTTCGCACCGGAAGCCCCTTTTTGGCGCTCTTGCGAGGAATGGCGATTGCAGTCATACGTACCCCTCGAAATGAGGCCAGAAACTCCTGCTCCTCCTCGCCTCCACGAGGCAGACCGAGTGCGGCGCAACACATGCCGGCAATGGCGCTCTTTGTGGGCATCAATCCTGTATTACGACGGTTGTACTGACTATCGAACCCCCAGGACTGAAAGGGACCCTCAAGACGAAGCGCCAGAAATCGTTTGTCATAAGACATGATTCACCATCCCATCCAGGAAAGTTTTCAAATCTGTATCTGGGATTGCTTTTTCGAATACAGCCTCGATTCCCCAAATCTGCTTGAGTTTTTCATACTCGGACTTGAGCAATTCAACAGATCTGGCAACGTAACCCTGCGATGGACGGACCGGGTTCTCAAAGGCGTTGACCAGTTGAATCGGATGTCCTTTTTCCCGGACAACACCAAGGATATAGACCGGAAGTGTGTTGCCGTTCATGGTGTTCCTGCGTGCAACGGGAATAGCCGTAATGGTTGCCTCAGCGAAGGTGCGGACTACCTGCCGGCGTTCTTCCCTGGTCATCGTTCCCAGATGCTCCGAATCGGCGAGCATGTCAAGATTTAGCGCGGCAAAGCGGTAGTAAGTCGCGGAGTTGAACTCCAGAGTGCTCGTCATGCCGGCTCCTGATTCCTCTTTAGGCTGCAGATCATCGACCGCAGAAAAGAAGTCGATCTCATTGTCAACCTTGTGGGTGGAAAGGGCATGGGAGAACATGGACGCAGCTTCGACGGTCAGAGAATGGTCGTTTGCAACCATGCGGCCAAACAGGGCAATGTCAGCGGCATCTTTTGGCAGGCCTTTCGTTTCCATTCTGCCACCTTTGAATGCTTTCTCTACAGGCGCCTTAAGGATTTTAGCTACAAGTTTGGTGAACTGCTTCGCAGAGAGCTTTTTTTCACCTGCTTTCTTTTTAGCCTGTTCCTCCTCGTCATCTCCTCCGTCATTTTCCTCATCGTCTGCAAGCTTTTCCTTGTCAACCGACGTAAAACCGTCAGCCAGTTTCTGTTTATCGTCCTTTGAGAGTGAGAAAAGAAGGTTCGCGAAGATTTCGTACTCCAGGGGGGACAGAAATACTAGGGTTTTCACTCTACCTTCCTGTTTTGGGTCAAGTTTTGCGAGATAGTGGCCGGCACAAAGTGCCAGAGCCTCCGCCATCCGTTCAGCTTCACCTAGTTTCTTGAGTTCTGAGGAGATCTTGTCCACAAATAGACGGCTCCTCTTCCCTTTGAACTGGCCTGTATTGTCAAGTTGTTTGTCAGCCATCTCGCGAATCGCCCGCTTCCACGACTGGCTGGATACCCGCGCCCGCTGAACGCCGCCAAAGATCGCCGTCTTCGGTGAATTGAGATCGTCCCGGTTGAGGCAGGCAACCGGAACGGATTGAATGATATGCAGCTCCAGGTGTTTCATAATTATCCTCCTTGAGGGGTTTTTATTTGACCAGCTTCATCGGTGCGAGCAGCAGAAGCCCGAATCCGAAGCTCTTGGCGCTGCCGATCCCGCAGTGATAGCTTTCCATAAATCTTTCCCGATCTGTCATTTCCAGCATACCTCTGAATTGGACCCCGCCGTGGTAGCCTGAATGATCTTTTTTGCGAAAATGACTTTCCACCATTGGGCTTATTTCAAGGGGCCTTTCCTGAACAATTCGAAACCCGCCAGGCACATCCAGCCCCGTGTCCCTATCCCGGCATCTCACTTTACCTTTGCGGACTAGCCATTCGCGCAGTTCATCCGTGTTCACTAAAGGGACACGCTTGCCGTTCCTTCGCTTTCCATCGGCGCGCAGCAAGGTTTCTCCGTTTGGTCCGCGCTGGACGATTGCCTTTATTGGGTTTGCCCGCAGGTCGAATGAATAGTACCGGTGAGACAGGAAAGAAGGGGCAATTTCCTTGACGGCAAAAGCGTCTACCGGACACCATGGCGGCCTTTGGGGCTTTATCCGGGCCAAAATCCAGAGCCTGAACGCCCCTTCGAGCTGATCGATTCGGGTCAGGAAGCCCCGTTTGGCATCAGGTGAACCGGGGTAACATTCCCACAGCTTCTTGTGCCAAGCGTAGCTGTCGGAAATGCGTTCGGTGCGGGCGATTTCCGCGTCGACTTCTAAACGGGCAAGCCAGCTCATATTTCCTCCTCCGTGGAAGATGTTTCCGGGGTCCAGAAAGCCGAAGCCCAATCGGTTTTGACGCGGTCGCTCAGCATCCAGGTCCTGAGGTCAGTCTCAAGTTTTGCATAGTTTATAGGAACGCCCTGGGATTTCGCCATGAGAACGATCCGAAGGACACGGTCATGCAGTTCGGCTTGCGTTTCGGCAGTGAGCAAATGCTGGAATCGCCGTTCAGTTGGTGTCAGCTTGTTATCATCAGGCCGGCTATCACCGCGACGTCGCTCAATTGATTTGCAGGTAACGCCGAAATTGCCAGTGGAAGTTTCTTCCGGATGCGTAGCGAAAAGTCCGGCAATGAAAGCTGAAACATTGTCGTCAATCGGAACCCCCAAACGATTCAATGCAGGCCATGCACGGTGTTTCTTGCTCTCGACATGGGTGCAGCGAAGGTTGGCCATCATACCCCGGTTGTCCTTATACCTGCGGACTCGCTCAAGAAGCCTGCTCATACTTCCTCCTCTCTCGTCTTATTGGCATTCGCTCCAGGTCCGTTTCGCGTCGTTGTCAGTTTCTGCCATCCTTTGGCAAAAGCTCGCATCTGCCGCGGAATTTCCTGTCCGCAGGCAATCCGGTATGCTTCGCAGCCAGCAGAGAAGAGCATTCTCCGCCATGCCTCGCGAGTGGGAACAGCGGCATCGGTGCCAATGGCTTCGATGTGATTCATCAGGAGCAGCAGGTTTTTTTCAACGGTGGTCCAGTAGTGAATGGTGGCTATAAAATGGAGTCTTGCTTTAAGCTCTCCTTTAGACGGCCCGGCCCCCTTCATGCGGCGTTCCCACCCGCCATCCACCTCCCTGCGATATGTCTCGACAGCCAAACCCAGTCGACTCACCAATGCTTCAGACTTTTTCACTTCGGCCTCATAAACCGCCGTTCCTTCTAGGGTTCTAAGAGTTGCGGGGATGTGAAAGACTGATTCGATAAGATCGACAATTTCTGCTGCTCTTTTTGGATTGGTTACCATTGCATTAACGATGATGTCGCAAGAATTGGTGTCAGGAATATTAAGCAAACAAAGCGGTCCACGGCTTGAATCTGAAGCATTTTTCCTGCACACGGTCAGAGAATGCAACTCTCTCCATACGCTACTGCCAAGTCTGGCCGATAGCAATTCGCGTTCTCCATTTGAGTTCAGTACAGTGGTCGCAAACAAATCTGGATGAAAGGTATTCTTCTCATCCTGGAATTTTGGGTAAAGAAAGCCTGCGCCGAGCAAAACCCTTTTACGGTCTTCGTTTACCCGAAGAATTCTGGTCAGAGGCACCAGTCTTCCAAGGTGCGTTTCCGTTGTATTGGCAATGGCCTTATAGTTAATGGGCGATTTGATTGGCATTTCCCAAATTGGTCTTCCCAGCCAGTTGCCTGAATCTCCATATAGGAACTTCAAGTGCTCATATGTGTTCATGTTCAAATATATCGATTCAAAAAGGTTCTTTCCTCTTAGAAACGTGAACAATATCGACTTTCCAGAACATGGACCTCCTTTTGGATTTGGGGGATTCTTCATTTCAATATTTCCCCAAAGCCTCGACGATGCCTTGCCGCCAGCCACAAAGAAATTCTGAAATGTCAGGAGGTTTAGAACGATTTCCTCTGTTGTGTATTCAATTGCTACTGCACTATTTGATGCCTGGTCAAAAAGTGTTGTGTTGTTCCCGCTTGCGCGGGTAAAACATAGCTTATTCAGTGTTGACCAGCCGTTCTCATTGTTAGAATCATCGCTCTTGTCGGATGGGAGAATGTTTAGCCCAGCTACCTGCAACCATGGTTTTTCCGGATGGAACAACTCAAACGAATCCTTCCAAACGGTCAGATACTTCTGTACTGCCGCAGGCAGCTTTTTCGGCACCTCACACCATTCGTCGTGATCCCTGGGTCCGTTTAGCGCGGCATGGGCGACACAGATTAAGAGCCGCATAAGGGAGACCCGCTCATGCGGGCGCACCGCAAGATCCGCAAACCTGTCGCCTTCAGCGAGCGCGGCATCCAAGCTCGTTAAGGTTCTTTTGCCGGAATCCGTCACGACCGGTATCCAAGGATCAAAGGCGACATTCATATTTCCTCCTACATCGATGTTTTTTCGATGACAAGCCCAAGGTCGTCAGAATAGAAGAGCCTGGTCCCGTTCTTTAGCCCCTTCACTGCAACCACACCGCTCTCCTTTACGATTCCGATGCTTTGCTTGCCGTGAAGATAGTCGGAAAATGGCGCGAACGGCTCGATAGAGTCAAAGCAGTACTCCGGAACTCTCACCAGGTTTCTGTGAACCGCCTGTGCGGCAGCGAACCTATGGTTTCCTCTCTCATAGCGCTCTTTTGACTGGTCGACAAAGAGCGCCACCCTGCTTGTGAAATCCCGGCAGAGGATCAAGGCACACGTCGGTACCTCATTGATACGGGTCTGTACACCTTCTTCGTCTTCGAGAGCTACCTGCCAAAGGTTGCAATTTCGATATGCAAGCATCTTCTTGGCCGATCGCGTTGCGAACCACTCATCAGAGAGCCTTTGCCATGAATCGGGCTCTGTCTCTCTATCTTCATAGGTGGACTCAATCAGTTGCCTTATCTGCGTCGGTATTGACGCCACCCCGATTTTTTCGCTCTGCCGTCGCCAGACCTCCAGAGAACGAAGAAGAACGAAAGGGGCGTATACATGAGCTTTACTCCCAAGTGTCTCTGATATCGCTTTCGGCCCTATCCGGCGTAACTCATCAAGGCTTTTTTCCTCTTCGAGAATGCAGAGTCTGGCTGAGCCAACTGGGCGATTCTCCCGTTTATGACGCCAGAGTCGTCCAAGGCGCTGAAGCAGTATGTCAGTGGGGGCCAGTTCGGTCATCAGCATATCGGCATCAAGGTCTACACTTTGTTCGACCACCTGTGTGGACACGAGAATTGAGCCGCATCGGGTGTGTCCATCCTTGCCAAAACGTTCCATCCACACTGCCTCAAGTTGTTCGCGCCTCCAGAAGGGAAACCGGGAATGGAGAAGTCCGATGGGGATCTCATGTTGAGTCGCTTTCATGAACTGTTGATACTGCTTTTGAGCTGCATCCACGGTATTGCATATCCAAAGCACTGCGCCGCCTTTGCCGGCAAGAGCGACCGCTTCCTCCTGCGCATTCACAGCAGTAACAAAATCCACCCTGACCTCTCGCGGTTTTGGCGGTGCCGCCTCGATAGGTTCGAGTAAAAGGCCGTTCATCCGGCCTGTGATGAGTGGGTATGGCAGCGCGCCATCACCCGAGGCATCCTTCGGACAGGATACGATTTGCCCACGCCTCTTGGACGTTAGAGTCGCGGACAGGACAATGACCGTACAGCCAAGCCCTTCGAGTGTGGCGAGCAGTTTGTCTATGAGTGTTCCCGTATAGAGATCGTATGAGTGCACTTCATCGACGATCACCACCTTCCCTGCGAGAGCGAAGTGCCGGACGAAAAAGTGCTTTGCAGCTACCACTCCGAGCAGCGCCTGATCAACCGTGCCGACGCCGAAGGGAGCAAGTAGAGCCCGCTTTGGAGAAGCGAACCAGTCCCGCCCGGTCCTTGCATCATCTGGTGTTATGGCCTGCCTGTCTGTCGCAGCAGGCTGAATCGGCCAGCCAGCTTGAAGGAGCCAGGAATTGCTGTGGATAAGACGACTTGTTGAAGATTCCGTGCAGATTCGCCGCAAGAAGTCATTCATGCGTAGATGAATTCGGTTACTTGTCATCTGGGTTGGAAGTGCGAAATAGATTCCAGTTGCTTTCCGGGAAAGAAGTAACTGATAGGCTGCCCAGAGTGCAGCTTCGGTCTTGCCCATTCCCATTGGCGCTTCGATAACATAGACTCCGGGCCCGGTTACTGTCGCAACCGTTTTTTCCTGCACTTCATTGGGGACCCATTTTATTTCCGGCTTTTCCACATCGTGAAACAGGTCATGAAAAGAAAGATCAGGAACCAATTGGCCTCGCCGAAAGCCAATAGCATCCAGTGCCTTTCGTGCAAGGATGGAGGGATCTTCACAATCTGTGCATCGCTCAGGAGGAAAGAACCTTTCATCTGAGCCGATCCAATCGGCAACAGAAGTAAGGCCGGCAAGCCACCACAGGGCCGGTGATTCATCAGTGATGGCAGCCAGGGAACACTCTGCGCCGAAATAGCGCCATACTGCTTGTGCATTTTCTTGCCGTCTATTAGTCCATTCGATGCCGCTATCATTTTCCGTAATCTGCTTGATAAGTGGGGGTCTGATTCCACGGGGTGCTGGAGAAAACCTCATCCTTCCATGGTGAGCACCGAGAACGGTCGATAAATACTGAGCCGAATTCCTTGACATGCCTTCCTGTATCAGGAAGTCCTGAATTGCAGAATGAGAAACCGCGCAATGGTCTGATTCCATTGCCGTATCCCAGCACCCATTGAGCGCGATCTTTAATAGCCCATTTTCGCGGAGCCACCCTTCACATTTTCTTTGAAAGCCAGGGGATATCTTTCCAAGGTCGTGGAGAGCGGCAAGGGCGCCCACCTCTTTTGACCGTAAATGAAAATATTCCGAAATTTCCGGCCATATTTCAGCATTACAGCGTGCTACACATCCCACATTTACCATGTGCTCATAGACGGAGATGCCCGGCTTCCCCTCCGGAGTGGTCTTTGCCCAGAAATGAATCATTATCTCCCTCCGTTTACACCCTGGCGGACCTCCGGGGCGACCGTTAAGAGGTATCCATCTTGGACTTTAAGGCGTGACAGGAATGCCGGAAAATGAACCGCAACGCAGTGTAAAATCATGAATCTGTTAAATAATTCAGTAAGTTACTGGTTTCCAGAGGAACACTAGTCAGAGACCGGACACTCGCAGATATGAAACTGAAGCTAATGAGTAGTTCGACGGCCAATCTATCACTATCGTCCCAGGAATCAAATGAAATGTTAGTATCTTACCAGGGCAAACAAATAGCAGATAGTTGACCGGTATTTTTATGTGGCGAAGCGACTCTTTGACTCAATTCTCGCGCGGTGGACGGGAAGACAGCACTTCCCGAACCATTCCCTCTGTATTATTAACGTGCAAATTATTGAAATTTTGGCAAGTATTTGAGGCTAAACGGTTGTCTTCTCTGCGCCTCTCCATGACTTGTCAATGACCAGTCTCTGCTTCGCTTTTAGTCTTTTGGTCGCGGCCGAAGGCTGCGCTCTTCGTTACAGTGGTTCCACCATCCGTCTGAATGCCAGTGCGATTATCTCAATTTGCTGGGGCATAAGGGTGCGCAGGTCCATAATGAAATGATCGGATTCGATTCTCCCTATTATAGGAGGATCGTTTCGGCGAAGGAATTCCTCGATTTGATTCGCGCTGAAATGGCCGGATTGGACTGCCACGACAAAAGTAGGCAAGTCTTGGGCAGGAAGAGAACCACCGCCCACCTGTGAAAAGCTCCTGCGGACCTCGACCCGGAGTAGTGCTTTACTGTCCGTCCCTTGAATGGCTGAGGCAAGCTGTTCGGCACGGCCGTTCAATTCTTCCGGAGAAAGGGCTATCATTCTGAGAGTTGGAATCTTCTCCAGGGCCTGCCGTTCGTCTCTGTACAGCCTCAAGGTCGCATCGAGGGCGGCCAGCGTCATTTTATCAACCCGCAGGGCGCGCGTGATTGGATTTTTCCTGCACTTTTCGATCAGATCCTTCCTGCCGACCATGATGCCCGCCTGAGGACCTCCGAGCAGCTTGTCGCCACTGAAGGTGACGAGGTCGGCGCCTGCTCTGACGGTCTCCTGCACCGTTGTCTCGCCGTGTAGTCCAAAAGGCGTCAGATTGATGAAGCATCCGCTTCCGAGGTCTTCCACGACAGGCAGCTCGTGCTCGCGTCCCAGGGTTGCCAGTTCATTTAGCGGGACCTCTTTGGTAAAGCCCACGATCCTGTAATTGCTTGTATGCACCTTCATGAGCAGGGCGGTCTGGTCGGTAATGGCCGACACGTAATCTTTGAGGTGCGTGCGGTTGGTTGTGCCCACCTCTCTCAGTATCGCGCCGCTGGAGTTCATTACGTCCGGAATCCGGAAAGATCCCCCGATTTCGACCAACTGCCCTCTGGAGACCACAACCTCACGGCCCCTTGCAAGCGTATTGAGAATCAGGAAGACCGCTCCCGCGTTGTTATTTACGACCAGCGCGGCTTGAGCGCCGGTCAGTTCACGAAGGATCGCCTCGGCGTGAACGTGTCTGGAGCCTCGTTCGCCCAGTTCAAGATCATATTCGAGGTTGCTGTAACCTCGGCAAACTGTCTGAAGTCTTGCAAGGGCTTCTTCTGAAAGAAGGGAGCGGCCGAGGTTGGTGTGAATCACTATTCCCGTTGCGTTTATAACAGGGCGCAGGGTGAAAGCCGCAAGTCGGTCCGCGCGCTCCGCTATCGAGCGGGCAAGCTCAGAGGGGTCTATTGCTGTTGGAGACCCGTGGGACTGCAATATCCGGTTTCTGTTCTCATCGAGTTCCTCGCGGATTGCATCCAGGACCAGCTTGCGTGGATGGCGGGAAAGCGCATCCCGGACAGCTTCCATTTGCAGGACGGCGTCTACGCCCGGTATCTGCCTAAGGTATTCTTTTGCCTGGTTTTCGCCCATTATTTGCCTCGAAGGTGTTGGTGACTCATGGATGCTTCCGGATAGACAGCAATTTGCGCAACATTCTGTAATAAGGGAGTCGATCACGCGCATGGCGCGCACTGCTGGAGTAAACGCAACTTGAGTTTCCGGATGAAGTGTGACTCATGTGTGTTATAATGACAGTTTGAAATCAGTCGATTCTTTTGTACCAGAATTTTTGAGGATTTTCGGCAAAATAATGAGATTTCCCGCGTCTCGAGAAGAGCATTTTGAATTATCCGGGGAGCGAATTGACGGACCGGATTTGAAATCCGCATCCGAAGAGGTCGTCTCGTTTTTAAGAAAGTCTGAAGAGTCGGCGGTTATCAGGGGCGTCCAGCCTTCAGCACTGGCCTATCTGGTCGCGATGGCCATGCGGCACATTCGAAAACCTTTCGTGCTCGTCGCCCCGACTGACAGGGAAGCCGAAAAATTCACCGATATGATTTGCCTTTTCGCGGGCAAGGGCCAGGCGGAAAATGGCGGGGCCCCGCTGGGACGGCGGGTCTGGTTTTTGCCGTCACGTACCGGTCACAAGGCCCAGGCACTCGGAAAGGCGGAAACAACGGCACGGAGGGTCGAAGCCCTCTACGCTTTGCGCGCCGCCCCTTCCCCCTTGGTGGTGGTTACCTCCGCTCTTGCTCTGATCGAGCGTCTTATCCCGCCCGAGATTCTTATTGCCAGTATGGATCACAAGATTGCCGGAGAAAGCGCCGACCCGGAGGGCTTTATGCGAAGGCTGATCGAACGCGGGTTCTTCCGGGTATCGCTCGTTGAAGATTACGGCGATTTGAGCCGCCGGGGCGGCGTGCTCGATGTATATGCCCCTCTGTACCGCTGGCCGTTGCGATTCGAGTTTTTCGGGGATCAGCTTGAGTCCATCCGTCTCTTTCACCCGGTTACTCAGCGCTCGATGGGCGTGTTGGAAGATGCGGTTATCCTGCCGGCAAACGAAATCGTGCTGGATGCGGAGGCCAGGCGGCGGGCCCAGGACGCGGTCTACGAGGACGTAAGAAAAGAGTTGCTCTCGCCTGCCGCCGGCAATATCTGGCTCGACAGGATTGCGGAAGGATACCATTTGGGCGCTTTTGAGTCCGTTTTCTCAGTCTTTTTTGAAAAGACGGCCTCCATCTGGGAATACCTTGACCGAAACGCTATCCTGGTTTGGGCCGACGCAGTTCAGGTGCGCCGGGAGATGGAAGGGCAGTGGGCAAAGCTTTTGCGGGCATGGGATGATGGAGGTCAGGAGAGCGAATGGCGAAGGCGCCCCAACGAACTCTATGACGAACCTGAAAAATCCTTCGAGGACGCTTGCCGCTTCCAACAGCTCCTTTGCAACTCGCTTTCGGAACGCCAGGGGGCCACAACGGTATTTGACCTCGGAACGGTCTCTCACACCGAGCTTGCTGCAGCGGTAAAGGCCCACGAAAACAGGGAGCGACTGCTCGATCCCCTTGCAGCCCGGTTCCGGGGATGGATCGGCGAAGGCGCTTCGGTCTATCTGGTCTGCTCCAACAAGGAGCGAGCTGCAAGAATCGCCGAGCTTCTGGAAGACTACGGGATAGAATCTGTGGTAAGCAGCCGTGGTTTCGGCGAGGAGTCATTCAGGTCCAGTCTGGTGAAGATAATTAATGGGCCGCTTAGCAACGGGTTTTTATGGCAGGCCGAGAAGCTGGCCGTAGTAGCCGAAGAGGAAATTTTCGAGAGGCGGTCGCGCCGGCGGGGGCAGAAACCTGTCGCGGGTATTTTCCTCAATTCATTTCAGGACTTGCACCAGGGCGATTTCGTTGTTCACGTGGACCATGGGATCGGGGTCTATAAAGAGCTGGCGCATTTGAACGCAGGCGGCGCGGAAAACGATTTTCTGCTCATTGCCTACCAGGACGGTGACAAGCTCTACGTACCGGTTGATAAACTCGAGAAAGTCCAGAAATACATGGGCCTGGAGGGCCAGGACCCTGAAGTCGACAAGCTGGGAGGTAAATCCTGGGAAAGAGCCAAGAAGAAGGCAAGGGAGTCGGCCGAGAAAATGGCTGAGGAGCTGTTGGATCTCTACGCCATCCGGCAGGTGGGGGAAGGCCATTCTTTCACGGCTCCCGACCATTATTTTCAGGAATTTGAGACAACTTTCGCCTTCGAGGAAACCCCGGACCAGGTAAAGGCCATCGAGGATGTACTGGATGACATGGTCTCGAAACGCCCGATGGACCGCCTGATTTGTGGTGATGTCGGCTACGGGAAAACCGAAGTCGCTCTGCGTGCGGCATTCAAGGCTGTCATGGATGGAAAGCAGGTGGCGATGCTGGTCCCGACCACGGTCCTGGCCGAACAGCACCACGAGAGCTTCCACGAGCGATTCGAGGGGTTTCCGGTCAGCGTTGCCTCTCTTAGCCGGTTCAAGTCGGCCGCTCAGCAAAAGGCAGTTCTCAACGAGCTAAAGAAGGGCTCGATCGATATTGTGATCGGCACTCACAGGCTCCTGCAGCAGGATGTCGTTTTCAAGGACCTTGGGCTGTTGATAATAGATGAGGAACACAGGTTCGGGGTCCGGCACAAGGAAAGGTTGAAAAAGCTTCGAACATCGGTGGACGTCCTGACGCTTACCGCTACGCCAATCCCGAGGACGCTGCACATGGCTCTTGCCGGCATCAGGGACCTGAGCACCATTGAAACGCCTCCTCAGGACCGCCGCGCTATCGAAACCTACGTGACAAATTACGACGAGTTCGCTATCCGCGAGGCGATCCATCGGGAAATCAACCGCAAAGGTCAGGTCTTCTTCGTGCACAATCACGTACAGACTATTGCGCAGATGGCGGCCAAGCTCGCAGTTCTGGTCCCGGAGGCCCGAATTTCCGTGGCCCACGGGCAGATGCGGGAGCGAGACCTGGAAAGGGTGATGCTTGATTTCATTCACAATAAAATAGACGTGCTGGTCTGTACCACGATCATAGAATCGGGTCTGGACATTCCGGCCGCAAACACCATCATAATCAACCGGGCCGACAAGTTCGGCCTTGCCCAGATCTACCAGCTCAGGGGACGGGTGGGCCGCTCGAGCGAGCAGGCCTACGCCTATCTCATCATTCCAGGCGAAACCTTGATTAGCAGGGATGCTCAGAAGAGACTGCGCGCGCTTCTCGACTTCAGCGAGTTGGGCGCCGGCTTCAAGATCGCGCTCAACGACCTTCAAATTCGCGGGGGTGGCGCCATTCTTGGCTCGTCACAGTCGGGGCATATCGCGGCGATCGGATACGAGCTGTACCTGGAACTGCTCGAAAAAGCTGTGAAGAACATGAAGGGTGGCGAACCACAGGCCGAGGCAATGGAAATGGACATAAAACTCCCGGTGTCCGCCTTCCTGCCCGAAGACTACATCTGCGATACGGACCAGAGGCTTATAGCTTACAAACGGCTGGCTACGCTGGCCGATGAGCAGTCCATCGAAGACCTCGCCGGTGAATGGCGAGACCGTTATGGTCCTTTGCCTGAAACCGTGAAAAGCCTCATTTTGATGGCGATGATGCGGCTCCTTCTCAAGCGGCTCAAAGTTGTTCGCCTTGATGGAGACGATGAGAACTTCGTTCTATCCTTCGCGCAAGGTGTTGATATTTGGCCGGTGCTCTCTTTTTTCGAGCAGAAAAAGCTAAACTTCACTCCGGAATCGGAACGAAAGTTAAAAGTGGAGATTTGGGGCCGCAATTTTCCACAAAGAATCCTCCGGCTTAAAAGAATCTTGCAAGAACTCGATGAAAATGCTACAGGTTGCGAACTTCACTAACAAAAGGAATCAGCTCGGCATCCCCTCCGCGTTGCTCTCTTTGGGCAGGCCGTCCCTGCACACGAGAAATGGCGAAGGAATTCGGATGCATACAGAGAGCAAGTCGGGAGGTGGAGGCAATATGGCTCCTCTTAGAATTTCAATTCTCAGGGTTTGCATGATTCTCGCCTGCGTTCTTTCATTTGCAACGGCGCGAGCTGAAATGGTGGACCGCATCGTTGCTAACGTCAACGGAGAAATAATCCTTTACAGCGATCTGCAGAATCAGGTCAAAACTGCGGCACAGAACATGCCGATGCTGGACGTTACGGATCCCTCTAAGAAGGCGCAAATTGAACACGATATTCTGGTTCAGATGATCCGGCAGAAACTCGCAGACATGGAAGCAGAACGGCTTAAGGTTACGGTCGCCAATCCCGAGGTGGATCTTAGAGTCCAACAAGTTCTGGAGCAGAACCACGCAACTATGGCGCAGCTTGAGGCCAACCTGAAAGCTAAGGGCCAGACCCTCGATAAATTTCGCGAGCAGATAAAGAAGGACATGGAACGCGACCGTCTCGTGGAGCGGGTCTGCAAGTCAAAGGTGGTGATCAGCGATCAGCAGGTTGAGGCCTTTCTCAGGGGGGAAAAGGGAGATGCCGCATCGACTTCTCAGAAGGTCCATCTGGGTTTGATTATCCTTCCGGTCGGCGATAAATACGCAAAGCCTGAAGAGGCTGAGAAAACCGGCCGTGAAATACTCGAGAAGCTCAAAGGCGGAGCCGATTTCCAGAGTTTGGCCAAACAGTATTCGAAGGGTCCCGCCGCGCAGGAGGGGGGGGATTTGGGATACCTGGCGACCGATGAACTCGCCCCCTATATCGCGCAAGGGATCCGCAATCTGAAAAAGGACCAGGTATCGGGCCTTGTACAGGGACCTGGCGGGTATTTCATCATTAAGATATTTGATATCGACACCAAGAAGGTTAGCCAATCAGACCCGGTTTTACGCGAAAAAGTTCGAAGAACTCTGTATGAGCAGGAAGTGAACCGCAAATTTGAAGAGTGGGTCCATGACCTGGAATCAAAGGCTTTCATCCAGATCTCCCTTTAGACGAACATCATTAGATGAAAGAGCTGACAGAGTTTCTCAAAACCGAAAGGCTGAATCGTAATCTGACACTGGAAGCCGTTTCCGAGCGGAGCGGAATCAGTATCAGTATGCTCATTTCTCTTGAGGCTCTCGACTTCGAGCGATTCGGGGCTTCTCTTCTCATCCGGAATGCAATACGTGCCTACTGCCAGGCTCTCCAGATAGAGGCTGAGCCTTTAATCCAAAAGTTCTCTTCTGAAATTGAAAGATACAATACCCAGGAAGCTGGAATAAGAAGATACGGGCAACAGATGAAGCTCCTGCACAAGAGGCGCAGGATGATCAGCCTGCCGCTTTTTGCCCTGTTTTTGATCTCTGCAGCAGTTTTCTACGGCGGTATGTGGGTATCGGAAAAACGCTCAAAGCTGTTCGCCCCGCCGGAAGCTGAGAGGGTTTTTACACAGGAGGAACTCCCTGCCGACTTGCAGGAACGGCTGGCGCCAGGCCCGAGCGTTCGCATCGAGAAGCCCGGACCTGATTGGCGGAAAGCCGATGAAGCGATAAGAAACGCCGAGATTCACATAAGGGAATCGGAAATGGCGGCCAAAGGGGACGGCGGGGCCGAAGAAGTCGAAGAGTCCGGAAATACTGGGAAAAAGGCTGGCGAAGCATTGGAAAAAGACTTCACAGTAGATACCGATGCTCCGGCCCGCATTGCTTTTAGCAACTCCACCGAGGCCGTAGCCGACGACGAACCGGTCCATGGCACGGAGGAAAACAGCCCTCCGAATAAGTTCGCCGTCGAAGCGGACAACGAGGTTTGGATTCAGGTAAGAATCGACGATAAGGAAACCAGAAG
Source organism: Syntrophobacteraceae bacterium (assembly GCA_052143075.1). Classification (GTDB taxonomy): domain Bacteria; phylum Desulfobacterota; class Syntrophobacteria; order Syntrophobacterales; family Syntrophobacteraceae; genus SbD1. Next base: position 76,559 of record JBKQTS010000209.1, read on the forward strand.
TGCGATGCTCCACGCCGGAGATCGGAGGGAGTGGTCTGCTGATAAGGCTTTACAGGTCGTAATCGGCAACGCCGGGGGCGTCCGCATGAAATGGAATGAGCATCCGTTAAAGGCCCCGCGTGATCCCGGCCGCGTCCTGCGGTTCCGCCTGCCTGATTATGCAAAGGCGGAGTAGGGCTAAGAGACCTGATGCGACCGTCATGTCGCTTCTCAGCTCAGAAAAGCCTCCGTATAGGCGTATAGTGCGGGGGAGCCGCCGGTGTGCACGAAAAGGATGTTTTCCCCCTTTTTGAAATGTCCCTTCCGGATGAGGTCGATCATCCCCGCCATGGCCTTCCCGGTGTAGACCGGGTCCAAAAGGACCGCTTCCGTGCGGGCGAGCATCTTTACCGCCTCGACCATCCCTTCGGTAGGCAGTGAATATCCCGGTCCCACATAGTCTCCGAAACACTCAACGGCATTACGCGGCACTTGCCCCCTGAGTCCGAGGAGGGCCGCCGTTTTTGTTGTCAGGTCGAAAACGATCTCTTCCTGGGCCTCCTTGGTGCGGCTGACGTTGATTCCGACAACGGAGATATCGCTGTTGTTGCCCCAGAAGCCGGCCAGAAGACCTGAGTGCGTTCCGGCGCTTCCACTGGCGCAGATCACGGTGTCGATTTGAATGCCCATATCGAATGCCTGGGCGAGGGTCTCCTCGGCGCAGGCAACGTAACCCAGGGCGCCCAGAGGAGAAGATGCCCCCCCTGCAATCGGATAGCCTATCCTGCCCTCAGCCTGCAACCTGTCGGCGACAGAGTGCATTTCTTTCATCAAATCCGCACCGCCCGGCACCACCCGGATCTCTTCAACCCCCAACAGGTGGTACAGGAAGTTATTCCCGCTCGCTTTGGGGTTGTAGCTGCCCGGCACGCGCTCTTCCAGAACGAGGCGGCATTTGAGGCCCTCTTTTACTGCTGCGGCAAGTGTGAGGCGGCAGTGATTGGATTGGATCGCGCCGCAGGTTATGAGGGTGTCGGCTCCCCGGGCAATAGCATCGGCAACCACAAATTCGAGCTTGCGGATTTTGTTGCCGCCCCCTGCAAAACCGAGGAGATCGTCCCGTTTGATGTATATTTGGGGTCCTCCGAGGCGTTCTGAGAGCCGGGTGAGTTTGTGGATAGGTGTAGGGCCATCAGCGTAACGCCGGCGCGGAAAACGAGCAAGATTCATGGCTTCTCCCAGGTTAGGGGTTAGGGGTTATGGGCTGGGTTAAGGGATGCCTGCATCCCACTCTTACCCGTTACCTCTCACTTTAATTAAACTCCCAAGCATGTTTCCCAGAACACGACACTTTTCGTCCAAAGTCTGATGGACCGCCGCACCCGGGTAACCTATCTCATGAGCAATCTGGAGCTGGGTTCGCAATTCTGCCAGAGACCCCTTTGCTATATATAAGAACCTCACAGCTTCCCTATTTGTGCCTCGCTCGTCGCCCTCGGCAATATTGCTGGGGACGCTCACGGCTGCTCTTCGAATTTGGTCTCTCAGGCTAATGTCCCGGGTGAACGGATCCTGTTGAGTAATCCTGTAAATCTCAACGGCCAATTCTTTTGCTCCCTGCCAGACCTTCAACTCCTGAAAACCGGACATAACAACTCCTAGCTGGGTAAGGGGTTGGGGGGTTCCTCTAACCTCTCGCCCCTTACCGCTTACCCTTCCTTGGCAGCAATAATAGCGGCTCTTGCCAGCAATTTGAGGGGGTTGAAAACCGGAACCGGCACTTCGGCAGGATCCAGCACCAATGGGAGCTCGGTACAACCGGCAATTATGCCCTGGGCTCCCCTTTCGACAAGTCTGCGCGCAACTGCGCAAACATCGAGCGCGATTTCTTTTCGAGTGCGGTGGGACAGGGCATCCTTGATATCGTGGATCGCCGATGTGATGCGGAGTTGATCGCCGGGTTCCGGGGAAAGAGCCCGCCTCCCGGTCCTGCTTAGCCTTTCCTGGAAAAGACCCCCCTGGACAGTCCCTGTAGTGCCAAGCAGACCCAGTATGTGCACCCCTGGATGGTTCTCCGCGATGTGTTCGGCTACTATGTCGAAAATGGAGAACACGGGCAGATTGGTTCGCTCCCGGAGATCGTCCAGGAAAAAGTGGGCGGATATACAAGGTATAACGATAAAGTCAGCTCCTGCATGCTCCAGCGCCGCTGCGCCGGTAGCCAGAGCGGGTACCGGAGACTCTCCCCCGTGCAGTATGGCCTGGATGCGGTCGGGCACTTTCGGGTTGGAGTCGATGATTACGCGCAAGTGTTCATGATCTGTCCGGGCCGGTGTCTGGACGATCAACTCTCTGTAAAAATAAAGCGTTGCCTCGGGACCCATGCCGCCCAAAACGCCGATGACCTTTTCCATAGATTTTACCCTCTAAGGAATTTGGGAATTTATCAATTTGGGAATCGAGGGATTTAGGAATTGAAGAAGCTTTAATCGTTTTAATTCCTTAATTCCTCAATTCTCACTTGAGGATTTGGTTGAGGAAATCCTTCGTACGCTGGTGTTTGGGATTCTTAAAGAACTCCTCGTCGGTCCCGCGTTCGACTATACGCCCCGCATCCATAAAGATTATCTCATCGGCGACTTCCCGGGCAAATCCCATCTCATGGCTCACCACAAGCATCGTCATTCCCTCTTTCGCCAGATCGGTCATGACCTCGAGAACTTCCTGGATCATCTCGGGGTCCAGTGCTGAGGTCGGTTCGTCGAACATCATGTATTCGGGTTCCATCGCCAGCGCCCTGGCAATGGCAACACGCTGCTGCTGGCCTCCGGAAAGATTTGCCGGGTAGGAGCGGGCCTTATCCGGAATACCTACCCGCTCGAGAAGTTCCATCGCTTTGGCTTGGGCCTCCCGTTTCGATTTCTTTTTCGCTTTCATCGGAGCAAGGGTGATCATATCCATGACGGTCATGTGCGGATAGAGTTCGAAGCGCTGGAAAACCATCCCTATTTTCTGGCGGAGTTTGTAGAGGTTGGTTTTGGGGTCTGCGACCGAAACGCCGTCTACAAGGACCTCGCCTTTCTGAAAAGATTCCAGGCCGTTGACGCATCGAAGAAGAGTGCTCTTTCCCGAACCGCTGGGACCGCAAATCACGACCGTTTGCCCGCGGTCTATTACCTCGTTTATGTCGCAAAGCACCTGAAAATCCCCGTACCACTTGGTGAGGTTTTTAATCTCTATCATAAAACGTTGGCCCTTCCGTCCTTTTCTTCGTAATACCTGCAAATGCGCGACCCCGTGAAGCAAACGGCAAAAAACAAAAGCGCCGCGAATCCGTGCAAATGAATCGATCTGACCCCGATGCTGTCAACTATGGTAGTGCGGCGGACGATCTCCAGAAGCACGATGGCGTAGGCCAGGCCAGTGTCCTGAAAGGCTATGATTCTTTGAGTGATCGTGCTGGGAGCATACGCCTGAGGTTTCCGGACTGAAAGGGCGAGGCCGGGACGGAAAACCTTAAAAACCCTTGCCCGCCGGAAACCAGCCATGCAGTAACCTCAAACCGGACAGACATACTAAAAACGGTATCATACCATGAGACCATCCGTCTGATAACGCAAGATTTTTGATAAGGAGCCAAGTTCGTGCATTCTTGGGTCTCGTCTGGATATGGGATATATTATATCCATTGAGACTTAGTGGAGGTTTTTCGAAGAAAGTGCTGGTTTCAATTCCTGATTCTGATGGTCTCTCTGTCTTCTTCCAACAACCCACCGCACCCGCCGGTCACTGTAAAGGTTTCCTGCATGGGAAAGAATGTCCTTGCCGTTTGTGACCGGTTACGGGTAGTGGACAAAACCCGCCTGACCGGCTGATCGAAATCACGAATCAAGAATCTTTGGATTCCATCGGCAAAGCACTACAGCAGGTCTTATCCCTCTAAATGGCGGGCAAATTGGTGTTATCAGTTGTCTGAGCGTGCTCCCTGCCCCCTGGTCCTTTGGTGGCGGCCAAAGGCCGGGCGGCTGCTCGCGCCGCGTTTTTTGCCTGCGCCGTTATGGCCCGCCTTTGACTTACCTGAGGTAATCAATCCGTGAGATGGCTCCAGACCGGGAATTGTGTGAATTGTCAAATTTTGCCCGATGTAGTGCTCGATTCGGTCCAGGTATTGGAGATCGGCGCGTGAGGCAAGGGAGATCGCGATGCCTGACTTTTCGGCGCGTCCCGTCCTGCCTATGCGGTTTACGTAATCTTCGGCGCAGCGCGGCAGATCGTAGTTGATGACATGACTGATGCCGGTTATGTCAATCCCACGCCCGGCAACGTCCGTGGCCACCAGTATTCTGATCTTGCCCCGCCTCATATTCTCTATGGTGCGGTTCCGGGCGCTTTGAGTCATGTCCCCGTGAAGAGCAGCCACGGCGTATCCTTCGGTGCCCAGCCCCCGGGCCAGGCTGTCGGCGTCTCTTTTTGTGGCGGAGAAAACGATCGCCCGTGTAACGGTTGCGTCGGCGCAAAGATGCCTCAGCAGCCGGTTTTTGTGCTGCAGGCCGTCCGCGAAATGCAACCGTTGTTCGATCTTGTCGTGAGTTATTTTGCCCTGGGCAATTTCAATGCGATCCGGATTTTTCATAAATTTCTGCGCCAGCCTTGTTGCCGCTTCTCCCATTGTGGCGGCGAACAGCAGGGTCTGGCAGCCTTCCGGCATGGCGTCCGATATGAATTCCACATCATCGATGAATCCCATGTCGAGCATACGGTCGGCTTCGTCAAGGACCAGAATCTCGACATTGGACAGGTTGATTCGGCCGCGCCAAATGTGGTCGATGAGCCTTCCCGGAGTGGCGATGATCATGGCCGGCAACTGAGACAGAGCCCTGATCTGATCGCCGAACGGCATTCCACCGTAAATAGCGATGCTGTGTACTTTGAGATATCTTGAGTAGGTTCGGGCCTCCTGCAGAATCTGGGTGGCAAGTTCGCGCGTCGGTGTAAGCACCAGGGCGCGCAGGCCCTTTCCCGGAGCGGACTGAGGTGCGGACAGGCGCTGGAGCATCGGCAGAATAAACGCGGCTGTTTTACCGGTGCCCGTATTGGCCGAAGCGATAACGTCCCGTCCGGCAAGTACTTTCGGAATTGTCTGTGCCTGCACTGGAGTGGGGGTGTGGTGGCCGCATTGCGACAGGGCTTTCAAGATGGGTTGAGTCAGATGTAAATTGTCAAAAGTCATGTAAGCTGTAATCCTTGACGTTTCCCGATCGTAGATGTTAGATCGAGGCAGGAAAACCCCGATTCGGAAACTCGGTTAAAGTATTCGTTTCAAAACTGCAAGTGTCTGATGAGGTGAAATTCACCCACAATTCATAAGGTGAAATTCTCCTGCATTCATCCGGAGCTTTCGAATGGACACTAATCCAGGACGCATCGGACGAGGGGCGTGCATAAAGTACACCTGTCCGGCGGGCGCCAAAATCATCGTCGCCAACCAGGTTGCTGTCGCAGATGTAATCTTTGCAGGTGCAGTGGGTCAGTGACTGATGGAGATTTGATGGCAGGGAAGATCGAAGATATATCGAATTCGATCCACCAAATCTGATTAAATGGCATTATACATCTATTAATTTATTAAAGCAACCTGTCATATTATTATTTCTTCGCGCTTGATTGCCGGTAGGGGTTTGACCTACTTCCGGCTGGATATAGCCTGCCCCTGAGTTGGAGCTTCTTTTGAAAACGTTTCTTATCTTCAATGACTGTATCGCCTTATACAAGTTGCGATTTTAATCTTTGTTCCAGCGCGGGGATACGAGGTCCCGACCGTGGTCCTGTTTCGGGTACCTTTGGGCTTACGCCTTCACTAACTCCGCAATGAGTTTGTTCACCCGCTCAAGTTCCCACGGGATATTGCTGGCTGTCCACTGAGCAGCGGCTTTTTCAAAATGCTCACGGGCGGTATCCGTATTCCCTCGATCGCGACAGATGATCCCCCAGTGCATCTGCATGCGGGCGGCAAAAAGGCGGGCTTCACCCAGTTCAAAAAGGCGAAGGCTCTCAGCCATTTGTGCTTCAGCTTCGTCCCACCTTGGCGGGCTCATTGCTGCAAGAGATCTTCCCCATACCTGACGCGCCGTGGCTTCACCCCAGATGTGGCCCGTCTTCTCGGCCATAGCGGCAGCTTGCTCGGCCAGGGATAAGGCTTGTTCGACCTGGCCTCTGCCAAGGGCGATTTCTGCGATATAACCGGCGAATGCGTCACCGCCGAAAAGTTGCCCGCCAAGCTCCTGTGCTACCGCCTGACACTTTGCCATGCTTTCGGCAGCAGCCTCGAACTGTCCGGCGCAGAGCTCGGCATAGGAGCGATTGGCATAGCAGAAATAGACAAGGATGCGGTCTCCTGATTGTCCGGCTGCTTCTTTTGCTTGTCCAGTGGTTTCTATTGTGCAGGCAAGATTGCCGGAATCGGCGTATATCCTGGACAGGCGGATAAAACAGCCAGCGATTCCGGATAGGTAATTCAGCTCACGGGCGCGGGCAACAGCACGTTGACATTGCGCCAATCCCTCTTCATAGCTGCCTGTGGACCCCAAAGCCATGCCATGATATGACACAGCATTAATCCATTCAGCCCAGTCACCCAATTGCTCAAAGGCTGTAATCGCTTGACGGAGCAGCGGTTCAGATTTGCTAAAATGGCCTTGAAACCATAATACCAATCCGATGCTTGAGGAGGAGCGAGCCAATAATTCAGGGTCGCCCAACTTTTGCGCATCCGCCAACACCTGACTATAATATCTTATTGCTTCAGGCATTGCATTGCTCACGAAATGGATAAGACCCATCCTTAATCGTACCCGTGCCAGGCGGAGTTGGTCGCTGCCGGGGGTCCCGTCGGGTCCGGGTAATTCCTGCACCAGCAGCTCCGCCTCGCTCATACGGGCCATGTTCTGCTCCGGTGAGTCAGAAGTCCAGGATACACTCACTTGCTTGATGAGTGTATCCACCTTGCTTCTGCGGTTGTTTTCCGCAGGCGGCAGGTGCGCCAGTGCATCAAGCGCCCGGGCATAATGCAACCGTGCTTCAGCCCGGGCAAACAAGCGGGCCGCGGTATCGCCTGCTTGTATCAGGTACTTGAAGGCCCGCTCCCAGGCCTCGCCCCGCAAAAAGTGCTCGCCGATGACTATGAAAAACTCCGCAATACGATCGGAAAAGAGTTCCTCAATTGCCCGGGCCGTTTTGCAGTGCAGTTCTTTTCGGCGTGCGGCAAGCAAGCTCTGATAAGCTGTCTCCTGGGTCAGCGCGTGACGGAACATATATTCCAGTTCGGGATGACGCGCGCGCTCGCGGATCAGTTCATTTGTCTCAAGACAACTCAGGTCATCATCCACGCACGTTTTTCTTTCAGCCATATGAAGCAGAACGCGGTAGAGAAATATCCTGCCTATGACGGAGGCCTGCTGCGCGATCCATTTTGTCTCAGGCGGCAGCCGGTCGAGCCGGGACATCAGCAGGCCCTGAAGGGTATCAGGCACTGTAACCGATTCGATAAGCCGTGTTGCTTCCCATCCACCGTCCTCGGACTGTTCCAATGCCCCCCGCTCGATCAGGGTGCGGACCAGTTCCTCAACGAAAAACGGGTTGCCTTCCGCCCTGCGCGCAATCAGTTCTTTGAGGGCAAGCGGGAGGCTTTCGAGTGACAACAGGCGAGCCGTCATATCAAGGCTGCCAAGCTCCGAGAGAGGTTCAAGAGTGATATTGGTAAAACCATCGGAATGGCGCTCGCGGAGTTTTGTTGTAAGCTTGATCCATGGTTCGGAAGCCCAGGAAGCCTCGGTGCGGGAAACACAGACGATTGCAAGCGGCATTCGCTCTGTCAGCGGAACCAGGTGCTCGATCAGGTCCAACGATGTTGTGTCTGCCCAATGGCTGTCCTCGATAACAAGCATTGTGGGGTGTTTTTCGGCCAATTTTGCAAAAAACGAGGCCATCAGGCCGAATATGCGCTGCCTCAGAAGCTCGCCCTGTATCCCTTTTAGCAGGTCGATTTCCTGGGAAGACAGCCTCAACAACATCATATTTGCGATAATCGCCTTTGCTTCGGCGTTTCCCGGGAAAAATTGATTGACGGCAAGGTCAAGACGTCTCCGGGCGGCGTCTTCGGACTGTTCATCCCTGATGCCTGCATGGTTTCTGATCAGGTCAAGAAAAGGGCCGTACGGAACTGAACTGGAATAAGCCAGGCAACGTCCTTCCAGCCAATGCACCTGCTCCCTGCTTGTGATGTCGCGCTTAAACTCGGTTATCAGGCGTGATTTGCCGATGCCGGCCTCTCCGCTCACCACTACTGTTTGCCCGCGCCCGGCCTTCAGCCCTGAAAAGATATCCATAAGCTGAGCCATATCATGCTCGCGGCCCACAAAGGCATAAGACAGATCGTGCAAACCTCGCGACTTTCCAGGAGAAATCCTTGAGCGGTACAGCTCGTAGACCGTCAACGGATTACGCTTGCCCTTCACCCGGATCGGCTCTACGGCAAGAAAAGTAAACGCTTCACGCGCCAGCCGGTAAGTATCCCGGCTGACCAGGATCTGGCCTGCTTCAGATGCGCCCTCCAGCCGTGAAGCGGTATTTACCGTATCTCCCAGAACGGTGTATGAAATCCTGAGATCGGAGCCTACGTTGCCCGCCACAACCATTCCGGTGTTAACGCCGATGTGCAGGGAAAGCGGTTCGGCAAGCTTTGCCATCCGGCTGCGGTTAAACCGCTCCAGGCGCTCGCGCATCTCGATCGCCGCCCGCAAAGCCCGCTCCGCATCGTCCTCGTGAGCAATCGGCGCACCGAAGACGGCCATCACCGAATCCCCCAAAAACTTGTCCACATATCCCTCGTATTTATAAACCGCCTCCGCCATGTCTTTTAGCACTTCGTTGGTGACGGCGGCGACTTCTTCGGGATCGAGCTGCTCGCTGAGAGCGGTAAAACCGGAAATGTCGGCGAAAAGGACCGTTACCTGGCGGCGCTCGCCTTCGATGTGTCCCGTAGCCCGCATCTTATCAGCCAGTTCCCCGGGTAGATAACTTTGCGGGTTGGCAGCCGGCCGGCCGGGAGCTTGGGTCGGCTGCTGAGCATAGGTCTGCTGCCGATGGCGCAGAGCGCTTAATTGTGCCTGCAGGGCGGCAAGCGTTACATCGACAACGGCATCGCCCAGGGTCGGTCGCGATGCTTCCAGGGCCGCGATGGCAGCCCTGAGCCGGGAGATTTGTTCCGTTAAATCGGGCATGGTCTGACCTACTGAGTCCAGGACGCCTGAGCGTTCACGTATTCATTCACCTCGTGCCTGGAAAATTTCCAAGCATGAGAGTGCGTTTTTATCTGCAAAGCCATATGATTCTGTAGCAAACGGCGTAATTAAGTCGTCATGCCGGCGAAGGCCGGCATCCAGTAGTGGCTGTCTGGACTCCGGTTTGCACTGCAATGACGTCAACTTTTCAAGGTCGTTTCCTATAATTTTGCGGCGGCAACGAGGACGCAAGGGGGTGCACTTCTCAACTTTTCTTTACCAGCGCTATCGGAATTCTTAAGATCAGTCGCAGTGGTAGCCAATCGACCGTCTCATGAGTTGAGGCTCAACCTGATTATCTCACCACTTCTCTTTTGCCGCTATGCAAATTCTGCTATGTATGTGTAATAGAAGAGGTTTCTGTGAAAGTAAAGATTAAAATCAAAGACCTCAAACTTCTGCCTGCACGCTGAGCATCCCTTCTCATAATTTTCACCTTATTTCGACAAACTTACTAGATATCGACAGGGTTCAGGCCTTGTGGATTGATTGTTTAGAGTCTAAAGAGCACCAAAGCATCTGATCACAAAATAAATCACCTATGAATTATTCCAATATTTTAAGATACTTAGTGAAGAGATGCGTAAGAGGTCCGTCTTGGAATCCTGGTCTGCGGAACTGATTGGCACAGAATTTGATCATATACCGGTGCGAATGAGAACTTCTGACCGGCACAATTCAGATCGTTTCAGGTTTGTAACCAAAAATAAGTCTTAAGCTTCAAGCGATTTCTTATCACCATATCCAATAACTTTCTGGCAAAACTTTTTACCACTTCACCTTATCGCCATACTGAAAAGGGGAAGATTTTGGGAGCGGAGCAGAACAAAGCCATGGTGCTCCAGGCCGTGGAAGAGATCTTCAACAAGCAGAATCCGGATGCTGTAGACGAGTACCATACTGCGAATTTTATCAACCACGACCCCAACTTGCCCCAGATCCGCACCCTGGAGGAATATAAACAGTGGATAGGGGCGCTCAAGACTGCGTACCCGCTTCCGGACTATCGCGTCCTCACCGACGACATCATTGCCGAAGGCGACAGGGTGATGATGCGCTGGACCTGCGAATCAACAGGTAAGGAGGCAACATTCACCGGAGCAACTGTCTACCGGCTTGTGGGCGGCAAGATCGCCGAGTGTTGGTGGATCTACGACATGCTTGGAGCCCTGCAGCAGGTCGGGGTGATCCCAGTGATTGGGCAGGGGCAGAAACGGTTCTGAGCCGGGGTTGGCGGTGCATGCTGAAGGTTTCCCATTCTGTCCAGTGATATCTTCACGGCTATTTCCAAAATCTTCTGTCTGGAGGAAGCCTGGCATCATGTTTAATCAGCACAAAAAGGAGGAGAGGCATTATGGATTGGAAAAGTATTTTACAGTTTAAACGTGCAGGCGTGATTCTGGCTCTTGCGCTGATAGTGGCGATACCGGCGCGCTACGCCGCCGCTGGAGAAATGGGTTCCGATCCTTCAACGGTTGTAGTTTCCACCGACAAAGGCCTTGTCGCGGGTTTGCAGACTGCGACGATGAACGAGTTCCTCGGAATCCCGTACGCGGCCCCGCCCGTCGGCGCACTGCGCTGGCAGCCGCCGCAACCGGCGGCGGCCTGGCAGGGACAGCTCGATGCGACGCAATTCGCCAACCACTGTCCGCAGGTGGCCAGCTTTTTCGGTTTGGCGAGCACTACGGAAGATTGCCTGTACCTGAATGTGTATACCCCACCAAGCGGGGAGAACCTCCCTGTAATGGTGTGGATCCATGGCGGCTCGCTCACGGTCGGGGAGAGCGACGATTACGATCCGACCATGCTGGTCGAGCAAGGTGTCGTTGTCGTCACCTTGAACTATCGCCTGGGCGTTTTGGGATACCTGGCGCATCCGGCGTTGAGCAACGGGGGGCCGCACGGCGCATCGGGCAATTATGGGTTCCTGGACCAGCAGGCTGCAATCGCCTGGGTACAGCGCAACGTAGCGAATTTCGGCGGAAATCCTGCCAACGTGACAATCTTCGGTGAATCCGCGGGCGGTTTGAGCGTGTATGTGCAATTGGCCTCGCCGCACGCCAAGAACCTGTTTCAGCGCGCCATCATCGAAAGCGGTGCGTATTTCTTGTATTTCACCGAGCTCGCAACGGATGTCGCAACGCTGGCATTAGCCGAAACATGGGGCAAAGAGCTCGCCAAAAGCGTCGGCTGCGCAGACAAAACCGCCGACAAAACGGCCGCTCAGACCGCCGCGTGCCTGCGTAACGTTCCGGTTTCCAAGCTCCTTGCCTATACGGGGCCCGGCGTCATCGCCACTCCCAACGTTGACGGCTATGTCCTGACCAAAACTATCGGAGCGGCGCTTCAAAGCGGCAAGTTCAACCATGTGCCGGTGATGGAAGGCTCGAATCACGACGAGTGGAACCTCTTCGTCGGGTCTTTGTTCGATCTTGGCGGTTTTCCGGTCACCAGCTCGAACTATAAGGTTTGTATCGCGGATTCGTTTGGACTGCCGGTGACGGACATTGATATACCGTTCATTGTCCGCGAGTATCCGCTGACCAAATATTCAACCCCAAGCATGGCGCTGGGCGCGTCTGGCACCGACGGAATCTTCTCCTGCAACTCGCGCGCGTCGATCCGCCTGATGGCGAAGTACGTACCGGTCTTCGCATACGAGTTCAACGATCCGAACGCACCGGAGCTGTACCTGCCGGCAGACAGCCACCTCCCGCAAGGATATGGCGCGGCCCATGCCTCCGAGCTCCAGTATATCTTCAACCTCCCCAACACCCCATACACGATCCCGCTCACCACGGCCCAGGAAGGGCTGTCGAACAACATGGTCCTCTATTGGACGCAGTTCGCCCGCTACGGCAATCCTAACTCGTCCCAGACGCCGGCGTGGCCGCAATACGTTCCGAAGACTGATGAGTTCCAGTCACTCATTCCGGGGACGCCAACGACCGAATCGGGCTTTGCCGCCGCTCACAAATGCGGGTTCTGGGCCCCCGGCAGTTGAGCGTTTGGATAGGCCGTATGAACGCTTTTTCAAATTCCGGTGACGCAGGGCACTCAATAAGACTGAAACATCAACTGTGCTTTAAACTCATTCCGGTTTGAAGCTCCACCCCCCTTTTGCGTGGGCCTTCGGAGGTGATGCCATGGCTACAGAAGGTTTCAAACGAAAACTTACCGCCATCATAAGCGCCGACGTGGTAGGTTACAGCCGCCTCATGGGTGGAGATGAATCATCAACAGTTAAAACTCTGGAGACTTACAAAAAGGTCGTCTCGGATTTAATCCGGCAGCATCGAGGCCGGCTGGTGGATTCTACAGGAGACAACCTGCTTGCCGAATTCGTGAGCGTAGTGGATGCGGTGCAATGTGCCTTGGCGGTGCAAAAGGAGATCCAGAGCCGTAATGCGGAACTGCCCGAGACTAGGAGAATGCTGTTCCGGATCGGAATTAACCTTGGGGACGTGATCGAGGAGGAAGGTCGCCTTTATGGCGACGGTGTGAATATTGCGGCCAGGCTGGAGTCCCTTGCGGAACCCGGCGGGATCTGCGTCTCAAAGGCCGCTTTCGAGCAGATCGAGACCAAGCTCCCATTGGGGTACGAGTATATGGGGGAGCAGAGCGTCAAGAATATCGCCAAACCGGTACCAGCCTATAAGGTCGTCATGGATCCCAGGGTAACGGTAAGGGGCCAGGCTGGGGCAAAGCCGAAGGGAGGCGTAAGGCGAAGGCCTGTGTTTGCTGCCTTCCTGGGCATCCTGGTCTTGGCTGCAGGGGCCGCAGTGTCCTGGCACTTCGCCCGTCTTAGTGCCCCACCTCCGGTGGAGAAAGCCTCCAGGCAACGGATGGCCTTTCCCCTTCCTGACAAGCCGTCCATCGCGGTCATGCCCTTCCTGAACATGACCGGGGAGCAAAACCAGGATTTTTTCTGCGACGGGTTGAGCGAAGGTCTGATAACGGCCCTCTCCAAGATGCCGCAATTATTCATAATCGCTCGCGACTCGACCTTCGTCTACAAGGGCAAAGGAGTGAAAGCCACTCAGGTGAGCGAGGAGCTTGGCGTGCAGTACGTGCTGGATGGGAGTGTGCAGAGGGCCGGTGATCGAGTGCGAGTCACGGCGCAGTTAATCGACGCTCTCAACGGCCATCAACTCTGGTCGGAGCGCTACGACAGAACCATAAAAGACATCTTCGACCTGCAGGATGAGATAACCATGAAGGTCATCACGGAGCTTCGGGTGAAGATCAGAGGGGGCGAAACAGAGCGCATATTTGCAAAGGGAACGAACAACCTTCAGGCTTACTTGAAAGTTTTGGAAGGCAATTGGTACGGCAGTCAAGGCAACAAGGAAGCGAATATGGTGGCAAAACGGCTTTACAATGAAGCCATTGAACTCGACCCGAATTACGTGGCGCCATACTTCATTTTGGCCAATATCTATATGATTGATTTGTTTCTCGGCGCCAGTGAATCACCCAAAGAGACGCTTTCAAATGGCATGAAAATGGCGCAAAAGGCTGTCGCACTGGACAACTCCAACGCTAGTGCCCAGGCCGCTCTCAGTTATGTGCTCTTAATGATGCGTCAGCACGATAAGGCGATCGAGGCCGGGGAGCGGGCTTTGAAGCTCGACCCGAACAACCCCGGGGCTATCTTCTCACTTGCGATGGCCCTTAACTGTTCTTGGAGGGGTGAGGAGGCGCTTCCCTTGCTTCGACAGAGCCTGCGGCTCAATCCCTTTTTCATTGGAACCAATCACATGTTCGGCGCAGCTTGTAGTGAAGCCGGAAAGTATGAAGAGGGGATCGCTGCATTCAAGAGGTGGCTTAAGATTGCCCCTAATGATCTGATTACAAATGTTCTTCTCGTCACTTTGTACATGAAAGCCGGACGCGAAGATGAGGCTAAAGCCGCCGCTGCTGAAGTTCAGCGAATACACCCCGGTTTCTCTCTCGTAAATTACGCCGAACGGGCCCCGATGAAGGAAGGGCCGAATCGAGAGAAATGGATTGACCTCATGCGCAGAGCGGAGGCACTGAAGTGAGGATCTCGCGCTTGCAGGTGCATCGTTATGACAAGCTCGACCGTTAGATAGCCCAAAGTCAGGTGTCATTCACAAAACAGAGCCAGTATCTGATGGAGAGAAGAAATGAAAAAGCCGGGATGGATTAGAGTTTTTCTAATTGTTGCCTGTACGTCCATTTTTTTCCAGTCGAGCGGTGCTTTTTGTGCCGACCCTGGTGAAGAAGGGTCGCCGGTGAAGTTCACCCTTCCCGCCCCGGATTCTGAGCAGACGCAGGCATATCTTGGTCTGGACGCGATGAGCCCGTTTAAAGTGAGTGACATAAGGGCGAAGATCGTCGTTATCGAGCTCATGAGTGCGCGCTGCCCACACTGCCAAGCCAACGCCCACATAATGAATGACATCTACAAAACTATCCAGGCGGACCCGGGCTTGGCCGACGTAAAGGTTATCGCAATAGCAATCGCCGATGACAAAACCGGTGTGGAGACATTCAAGAAACAGTTCAAGACGCCCTTTCCAATTCTGCTCGACGAAAACCGTGAGATTAGCCGCTCCATGGGTGTTCGAGGCACTCCAACCACTATGGTCGTTTCGACTGGGGACGCCAAAGTGCTCTTCACCCAGGCCGGAGATATCCCGGACTCCGACTCGTTTGTAAAGCAAGTGAAATTTGTAAAGCAGTTGGAAGCTATGGACAAAGAAAAATAACAGTAAAACAACAGTGGCAAAGAGCTGTATGGAATTCGAAAATTTAAGGATTTTGCTGGAGAATTCCGTTCTTCGGGATTTGCCACCTGAAGAGCTCGACGAGCTTGCTCGAACGCTTAAGAGCAGGGTTGCGGGGCCTGACGAGGTCATTTTCAAAGAAGGGGACGCGCCGGATGCTTTCTATATTGTTAGTTCCGGTCGAGTTAGGATTTTCGTCAGGCTCGAGGACAGGATCGATAGGGAGCTCTCGGTGTGCGGACCTGGCGAACACTTCGGCGAGGTGGCTCTTTTGACGGGCGAGACTCGTACCGCTAGTGCAATAAGTATTGACGAAGCCCACCTCATTGTAATCACCAAGGAGCAATTTGACCGCCTCCTGCGCGATCACCCTGAGTTTTCCAGGAATTTCGTACGACAGGTGCGCCGCTGGCTCTTGAGAGACCAGGAAATCATAAAGCAAGGGGCCGATGCGGTAATCAGGTCCTCCAGGGTGGCATGGTACGACTTTGTCATTGTCATCGGAGTAAGTGTTCTTCTGGCTATAACGTTCAACATCTCCAATCCAAACCGGATCCCTTTTGTCCCCGCTCGTCCAGACCCTGCGCCTTCGATCAGCGCAGTTGCGGCAATGGAGGATTACCGGCAGGGACAAACTTTGATTGTCGATGCTATGCCCAACAATTTCTACCAGCAACGGCACATAAAGGGCGCAATCAATATGACGATGGCGCTTTTCGATTTCGTCTATCTGATGAGTTTCTCCGAGGAAGACAAAAACAAAAAGATAGTGGTTTACGGGAATAGTATAAGCAGGCCTTATGACCTGGAAATTGCAGACAAATTGCTGCTACGTGGGTATAGGAATGTTAAGGTCCTGGATGGCGGTTTGCGGGCCTGGCAGGCTAATGGCTATCCGGTCGAAAAAGAAGCTTCGGAATGATTAAGTCTTTTTTAAAACGAGTGTTAACAAGTGAGTATCTCTCTTTTGTGCTCAGGATTTACCTGGGCTATTTCTTCATCTACGCAAGTTTGAGCAAAATTCCATACCCCGCTCAATTTGCGGAAGCAATAGCTAATTATCGGCTGATTCCCTATATGTTCCTAAACCTGGGAGCCATCATACTGCCGTGGATTGAACTCGTCACCGGCCTTTTTTTGATCATCGGTTTCAAGTCGCGTTCATCCACAATAGTGATCGGACTGCTTTTGATAATGTTCGACGTAATGGTTCTGATCAACATGTACTGGGGCGCTCCGATCACCTGTGGGTGCTACGACACGGTGGGAGAGCCTATCGGCTGGAAAAAGGTCCTGGAAAATGCCCTGATGCTGGTTTTCTCAGTCCAGATTTATTATTTTGACAGACCGGGGCTCTTGAACAGATTCAAATCGTTTATTGGCCCGGGTAGCGGGATTACAACTGTAGAATCGTGAAGGGTTCATTATGAGTAAAAGTATACGATCTCCTGGTTTTTTTCTGCTGGTTTTATTCTGTCTTCTTCTTCTGTCCGCCGCGTCCGGTTGCGGCCAAGGGACCCAGCACGTTGGGACCTACATTGCCGAAATCAAGGATTCCCCTCACCGCAGTGAAGCCACTTTGGAATTGAAAGAATCCGGGATTGGAGTCTGGAAGGTGGGTGACGACGAGATTACCTTTGCGTGGCTTGTTAGAGACAACGAGCTCAGGCTCAATACCAAAAACGGTGGAGTAATTGTTGGAAGTCTCGATAACCAGATTATTCGCGTCACTCTTCCAGGATCAAAGGAACTTTTCTTCAAGAAAGTCAAATAAACAAAGTAGACCTTTAGTTGTTACGGGCAGCTATTGCATAACCAAAGAGGGGTGGTGATTTCGGTAAATTACTGATTCATAGCACCATTCTATACTAAAAGTCGAAGAACCGTTCCAAGATTTTTTCCCCCATTAAGATGATAAAGGAGATATTAAAATGAAGAGTCTCAGCAGGTATTTTGCCACTTCTTTAATCGTTTTTCTGTCAATCGGCATTTTCGCTTTCGTTGGATTTTTGCAAGCTGCGGAAAGCG
>JBKQTS010000210.1:0-26233 GCA_052143075.1 Syntrophobacteraceae bacterium
GCCATTTTTGTATTGTGCGCCCGGGACGAATTCCACCACAGAGCCACAGAGGAACCCACACTACGTTCGGGTTCGCGGTGATGATCTGAAATAGCGTAAGATGCTTCAATTTAGCGGCCGGAACCTCACTGCGTTTCGGGTTCGCGCTGGACATAGTGGAAGCGCCTTTGACGCTTCAAGTTCACGCCCGATCCCTTGTGAGGGCGCTTTGTGAGGCCGCCCTCACTATGCTCGGGTTCGCGGTGATGACCTGAAAGCGCGTAAGATGCTGGACCCTAACTTCGTTCAGGTTCGGGCCGCACATTGCAACCGGTAGTTTGATGCTTCAAGTCCGTGCACGATCTTTTATGAGTGCCCAGTTCGCGGCCGACCTTTTGTGAGGCCGTGCAAAGAAAAGAAAACGGGCCACGCAGGAAAAACCGGAAGCAAAGGGTGCCTGGCTCTTACGGGGATTGTTGTGATGTCGGAAAACTTTACAAGTGGTAAATTGACCTGAAATTGCACTATGCAAGCGTTTCTGATAAACCCTCCGAAAGTCACTGTCGGTTTTCTTTACAATATTTCAACCCAAAAGCTGAAGAAAGCTTCTTCCAGCATCTCACACTGTCTATATTCTTTAGATAAATTAGGCACTTATCCGGCTTGAAACGGGCTGGGACCCTTATGGCATTGTTGTTGCATTACAATGCGATACAGGCGAGTGACTCAAGTGGTGAGATAAGGCGCCAAGGTCAAAGATTGAGAAGGCTTTTAATATTGTAAAAGCATTAAAGCCCGAAGGCAAAAGGAGGAGGCAATGAAAATCGGAAGGATGTTTGCAATCGGTTGTGCAGCTTTGCTGGTTGTTGGGGTAGCTGCTACTCTGGCCGGCGCGGATCAGATTACGACAACACAAGAAAACATAGTTTTTTCAGCGGAGAATAATAGTAACACCATAACCTATGCGACTTATGCAACCGGCACTCTCACAGTAAATGTGGATGCAACAAACCCCGGTGATAGTACTGCCGTATTCACCATCACTCCCACCACCGCTGCTGGCTCAAACAATGGAATGCAAGACTTCTGGTTTAATTTTTCCGGTGGTACACTCATTGGTACATCGGCAGTGACTACGGGCAGCGGTGGCTTCTCAGTCTCATTCTCAGGTGTGACCCAGAGCCATTCGGCAAATGAGAGCTCTTGGGAGATAATCCAGGCCAACGCCGGGGGGGGTGAGAACAGTCAATTTGGTACCTATGACTATAAAGTATATACGTCCGGCGGAGCTGATTTACTAAGCAGCTTAACGTTTACTGTTACGTCCTCCCTCATAACCGGTTTAGGCCAATTTAACACGGATCAGGGACACCTTAATCCAGGTAGTACGTCGCAGTATTACTTTGCCGGTGAATTGAACCCCGATCCTTATTATGCAGGGAGCCTTGGCGGTGGTTCCGATCCTATCCCCGAACCCTGCACCATGCTTCTCCTGGGTTCCGGCTTGGTCGGACTCGGTGTGTTCAGGAAAAGATTTAAAAAGGCTTAGATCAGCTCACAAAATTACAGCGATCTGAAATGGCAGGGACAGTTTAAGTGACCCTGCCATTTTTGCATCGTGTGCCGGGCAGGGCGCCGGGAAACTCTTCGATACGGTACGGGCTGTTCCCGCGCCTCGCCGGTGCGCAGGGTTTAGCCGGAAGCTCCGCGCTTAAAACAAAAGAAACTTCTTGAATTTATTTCAATTCAGCAGGCTATCAGTTTCGTTTTACCTTGTACACCCTCAAGAGATCAAAGGCCACGGTGAACCTGTCCTGGCGAAGTCCTACCAATAAATCACCGACTTACGGCAGCGCCGCCTTCCATGGGGGCGTTTTTCGTATCACGTAAAAGGCCTTTATGTACGCACCACTATCGGCGTGGTCTCTTCTCGTAATTTACCAAATTGATGCAATGCGAATGTATTTAGTATTATTGTTTTGAGACGGGCGCTGTTCCTTAAATGCTTGTCACAGGCCTATAGGATTGCGGCGATGTCGGAAAACTTTACAAGTTATCGGATTGATCTAAAATAGTGCCACGCAAGGGTTTAGGATAAATCCGCCGAAAGCTGCTGTCGGTTTTCTTTACAATTTTACAACCCGAGAGCAGAAGAGGCTTCTTCGAGTATCTGAACGCAATTTATATTCTTTAGATAAATCGAACACTTACCAGTGCGAGAGCGACCACAACCTCTATGGCATCGTTGTTGCACTACACTGCATGACAACGTGTTACAAATATTGGCTATCACTGGATGGATGCGATACCGTCGCTGATTGGGAAAAGATAGAGGAATTCAAATGAGGAGATACCTGATGAAGAAGCAATCATTATACACAATTTTCACTCTTGGTTTGGCATTGGCCGCGCTTCTGATCTATTCAACTCCGGCAAATGCCACCGCGACACTCGAACTTATTAGTGGGAGCACGACAATAACCGTTCCCGATACGAGCGGTTCAGGGGTCGTAGGGTATAGCGGAACAGTTGGTGGTTGGAATATTTCCTTTGGCTATTCGACGGGTGTGACGTACCCGACCCTCGGCACCGCCGGTATGCCTACCATGGAATTGAATTCGCTCAATTTCGCGGCATCTAATACTTCAACCCCTCTTGAAATACTCTTCTCACAAACGGGTTTTGTCGCCCCTCCGGGCGCCACGTTGAGTATCGGAGGTACTTTTAGCGGCCTGACAAGCGTGACGGCTGCAGCTTATTATGACACCTCCAATACGATTTTAGCCACTAATTTAGCCACCTCCTCCCAGATAGGTTCTACCCTTATCTTTACTTCATCACCTTTCAGCGGCTCGACAGGTGGTAATATAAACGCGAACGGGCCTATTTCACTTACTGAAGAAGTTACACTGACACCCGACCCCGGTGGGTGGGGCAGTTTAGACGGCACGCTGACAACCCCCGAGCCTGGATCACTCTTTCTTCTCGGTACCGGCCTGCTCGGACTGGGCGCTTTGAGGAAAAGATTTAAAAAGGCTTAGATCAGCTCACAAAATTAGAGTGATCTCAAATGGCAGGGTCAGTTCAAGTGACTCTGCCATTTTTGTATTGTGCGCCCGGCAGGGCGCACTTACCCTGGAGCCGAAAGTCTTCTACAGTTCCGACAGGGAACTGTTAGCCGAACGGCAAAGGTGTCCGCCCTCACGAAAAGATCGGGTGCGGACTGCACGCATCACATGAGGCGATGCGTATAGCGGAGACCCGAAACGAAGCGAGGGTCCATCGTGAGGTGGAATCCGAAAGAAGCCGTAGGCAAAGGGCCGGCCTGACAAACAGAAAAAGGAAGAACAAGAAGCCAGCCAGGGAGAAGGTATGGCGCGACCGATGGGTCTTCTGCCGAGCCCGAAGCCCCTCGTAGAGTTCCGGCCTTTGAAGTCCTCCGTTTTGCATCCGTCCCGGTTCTGATGAGATGAAGATTGTCTATGCGACGTCTTTAATTTGCACTTCTGAAGAATCCGAGCAACGTTCGAAGTATCTCTCATCTGTTTTTGCTGCAATATTACACAAGGCGGCAATAAAAAACCCAAGGACGACACCCGCGAAAAGCCCTGCAAGAAACCACATCGAACATCCCTTTCTGCCCCTTACCGAAGATAACCCTTTTATTTATAACCCGCTAATGGGGCAAAGCCTATAGTACAAGTAAAAATAGCGTATTTTTTGGTTCATCGTGCAAACGTGCACCTACAGCACGAGAAAGGACAGTAGCTGTCTGTAGTGAATTGGTGAGAGAAGAGCCTTAAAAAATCCCCCCTGCCCCCTTTAGGGGGAAATACGAAAAACATTACATTTTCGACACAGTCTCGCGAGGCGGAATCCAGGGCTTTCTTGAACTATTTGATTTTTAAAGCAAAACACTGGACCCCGGCTTTCACTGGGGTGACGGTCTGACGAGGTTTTTTGCTGTAAGGTGGGAAGTTCAATCATTTTTCAATCACCCATTATGGCTGCTAAGGCCGTTTAACTGGTTGGCGACCTCGTGCTTTTTGTGGTAGACTCAAATCAATTTTTCGGTTCTTATAGGTGTCGTATCGGGCTTGACTCTTATTTTCGCGTCTTTGCGGATTTTGCGGTGAGTTTCCTATGAATAAAACAATACTCGTTACCGGTGGCGCAGGATTCATCGGAAGCAATTTCGTTACTTGTGAAAGGCTGCGGAACAACCGGATTATCAATCTCGATATCCTCACTTATGCCGGGAACCTTTTGAATCTGGAACAGTTAAACGGTGACCCCGATCACATTTTCATACAGGGAGACATTCGCGACCGGGAACTCGTACGAAAACTCCTCGAAGGATACCAGCCGGATGCCGTGGTAAATTTTGCCGCCGAATCCCACGTCGACAGGTCGATTCACAGCCCGGAGACCTTCATCCAAACCAACATCATCGGGACCTATCACCTCCTGGAGGAAGCAAGGGAGTACTTCAAGAAGCTTTCGGCAGAGTGCCGCGAGCATTTCCGCTTTCTTCACGTTTCGACCGATGAAGTCTACGGTTCACTGGAGCCGCAGGCGCCCGCGTTCAGCGAAAGCAGCCCCTATGCTCCCAACAGTCCCTATTCAGCCAGCAAGGCTGCAAGCGATCACCTGGTACGGGCATATTTCCACACCTTCGGGGTCCTCACATTCATTACGAATTGTTCGAACAATTACGGTCCGCGGCAGTTTCCGGAAAAGCTTGCGCCGCTGATAGTTCTCAATGCAGTCGAAGGAAAGCCGCTGCCGATATACGGTGACGGGCTCAACGTGCGTGACTGGCTCTACGTCGATGACCACTGCGAGGCGCTGCATGCAGTGCTCGAAAAGGGGAAGCCGGGGGAGACATACAATATCGGCGGATGCTGCGAAAAAACGAACCTTGAAACCGTAAATGAACTGTGCGCTCTTCTGGATGAGATGATTCCCACGTCCAGGTATGTCCCGCATTGCAGCCTGATTACATTCGTGAAGGACCGCCCCGGACACGACCGGCGCTATGCTATCGACAGCTCCAAGATAAGAGAAGAGCTGGGCTGGAGTGCGAAAGAGACCTTTGAGTCGGGCATGAGGAAAACGATCCAGTGGTACTTGGATAACGCCGGGTGGGTCGATTCAATAAAAACCGGGGCCTATCGGGAGTGGATGTTAAAGCAATACGGAGCTGGCGAAAACGCGGATTCACCACAAAAGGCGCCAAGATAAGCGTGATAGCCCGGGGGATGGAAATGGAATCGGCAGGCGGTTTGAAAGGAATCATTCTTGCCGGGGGATCGGGGACCCGCCTCTACCCGATAACCAAGGTAATCAGCAAGCAGCTTCTTCCGATTTACGACAAACCGATGATTTACTATCCGCTCTCGGTCCTGATGCTTGCCGGGATCCGGGACGTTCTGATCATCTCCACCCCCGATGATCTGCCAAAGTTCAAGGCGCTGCTGGAAGACGGATCTCAATGGGGGATGCGCTTTTCATATATCCGGCAGGACTATCCGGCAGGTCTTGCCCATGCCTTCGTCCTCGGCAGGGAATTCATCGGCGATGGCAAGGTTTGCCTGATACTCGGAGACAATGTCTTTTATGGGCACGGGTTTCAGGAAATCGTTCGGCGCGCTGCCGGGTTTGAATCCGGCGGGCTTGTGTTCGGGTATTATGTGCGGGACCCGGAACGCTACGGGGTGGTCGAGTTCGATAAATCGGGCAAAGTGCTCGGTATAGAGGAAAAACCGGTAAAGCCAAAGTCGAACTACGCTGTCCCGGGGCTTTATTTTTTCGATAACAGGGTGGTCGATGTAGCTTCGGGCCTTAAGCCTTCGGCGCGCGGAGAGCTGGAGATAGCGGATGTCATAAACGCTTACCTGAAAATGGGCGAGCTTCGCGTGGAACTGCTGGGCAGGGGATTCGCCTGGCTCGATACGGGTACGCACGAATCCCTGCTGGAGGCATGCACTTTCGTCGAGACGATCGAAAAACGACAGGGCCTCAAGATCGCATGTGTCGAGGAAATAGCTTACCGCCTGGGGTATATTGATGAGGCTGTGTTGCGAAGGCTGGCCGAGCCTTTGAAGAAGAACGGATACGGACAGTATCTGCTTAAGTTATTGAGTTTACATTAACGAAAAAGACTCTGCCCTTTTTGTTGGGCAGCCCTCACTTCGTCCTTGATCCGCTTCACATTTCCGCGCCCCAGACCCTTTACTTCGCATTCAAGCTCAAAATATCGCCTTATTTCGCTATCCGTAAGAATCCCGAAGCAATCTATCACCGCAACCGGCTTTCCGGTCATCTCCAATAGATTGTCGGCTGAAAGGCGCAGGTAATGTTCGTGCCGCACAGCAAACACGACGGCATCCGCCCCGCGAACGGCTTCCGTCATTTCTTTGCAGATGGTGAGGCCCTTCAGATTTTCCTGGTTTCGGAAAAACCTTGACCACGAATGGCCGGGGGCCGGGTATGTATCCTGTTTCTCAAATTCCCACCAGTGCTTGACATAGGGATCGTGTACAGAAATATCCGCCCCCATTTCGGCAAGCTTTCGAACAAGCATTTCCGAACCGCTGTAGCGGGTGTCGCCGACATCTTCCCTGTAGGATGCGCCGAAGATGGCGATTTTGCAGGCAGCCACGATCTTGCCCATATTTCGAAGAGCATCGCGGACAAGGCGGGCGACATGAAGAGCTCTTGTGTCGTTTATGTCGATAGCCTGGGGCGTTATCCTGAAGATATCGTCTTCGAACCCGAGAAGCGTCTGGTAAGCCCAGATTCCCAGTCCTCCGTCCTTTGGCAGGCAGTAGCCTCCTATTCCAGGTCCTGGAAATATGATGTTTGAGTGCGTCGGCCGAACCTTTATAGCTTCTATGACCTTCAACAGGTCGACGCCGTTTCTCTCCGAAAAAACGCTCCATTCATGGAGGAATGCCAGAATGGTGGCGCGATAGGAATTCTCGACCACCTTGCAGGTTTCGCTCTCGATAGGCGTTTCCATGACGGTCAGCGGAAATTCTTCCACGTTTAAAACGTCGGACAAAAAGGTCTGCACCCTTTGCCTGGAGGCCTCGTTGATGCCGCTGCATACTCTCCAGAAGTCCCGGATAGAAGACACGTAATTCTTACCGGGCATAACACGTTCGAAGGAATGGGCCAGCAACGGCTCGGCTTCGATGCCGCGACTTTGAAAAGCCTTCTTGATTATGGGGTACGCAACATACTGGGTTGTGCCGGGCGGCACAGTGGTTTCAATCAGGACCATGCATTCGGGGTGGATCTTCTCACCGATTACCTTTAAGCAATCCTCCAGAGCTGCAATATCGGCGCGGCCCTGGCGAACGTTTCCAAGTGTCTCTTTCTGATAATCGCATTGCACGTCAACCACCACCACGTCGGCCAGCGAGAGCGCCTCATAGGTATACGTCGCGATGAGTGTCTTTTTCTCCCTTACGCACCGCCGGATAAGCGGCTCCACTTCGGGATCTTCGGCCTCAACAGGGGCGATACCCCGATTGAGGTATTGAATCTTCCAGAAAGATCTGGTTGAGGGCCGTTGCATTCCGATCACGAACTTGGATGGCGACCCCGTCACCTTGTCCACTGAATCCGCTACGACCCCAGCCATTACAGCGCCAACGAACCCGACACCCATCACTACTACGATCTCACGGCCCAAGCTCCGCTGCTCCGCGACAATTTCGCTGATCCGCGCAAACTCCGCCTGATGGTCTGATTGCTTTGGAATCGGGAAGACTTCACCAGCCGGGCAGGTGGAATAGAGGTCGTTGAGAGATTCCGGGTTGTTAGGCGCTTTGTTCTGCATTCCAGCCTCATCCTTTACTAATAATCGAAATCGAATCGAGGGGTCGATCCGCTAAGTACGAAATATAGTTATCGTGCGAAAACTCAAGTCAATTGTGTAAGCCCCTGAGAACATGCCAGAAAAGGGGGTTTGCCTGAACCAGCCCATGAGATTATAAATCAGTGTATACGATGTCGGTGGGTTGTTCAATGAGTTTCAGCCGCCCCTGGAAAGACCCTTTTGAGACGATGCGGCTTGATATCGCCATGACAGGCTGCAAAATGCGGAAGCTGTTCATTGGAATTGAAGGCGGCCGGGCAAGCAGTTTTCCGTAACGGTTTGCTCTCGCATTTAATGAATTTTTGTTCAGGCCTTCATGCCTGCGCAAAGGCTCTGAAAAAAGTGTAGCAAAAGACGCCGTCAGGTTCTGTCGTTCGGTACAGGTCGCTTATTCCTTTGTCGAAGGATTTGCGGTCCATGATTCCCGCAGCCACCGCCTTTTCCCGGACACCTTCGATCATTGTAGTGAAGGTGTTTTTGGTAAAGCCTTCAACTAAATGAGGCCTGCTGGAGTCGACATATACCATGCGGGGCGAGACACGGCAGTTAGTGAAACCGGCCTTTGTCAGCAAGGGATAAAGCTCGCGTCCGATCAGCGCATTCCCACCCGCCCGGGCCTGAAGAGCGATCTGGGAGTTTATGGCCCTGCGAGCGTCATCGCTCTCAGGATAGAAATAAACTGAGCCGTGATCCCCTTCGATAACGGTGATCGTTCCACCGGGTTTTATAATATTTTTCAGACATTTCAACGCATCGACCGGATTTGCGAGATGTTCGAGCACGAAACAGACAAAAACGTGGTCGAAGGATGCCGGTTCAAAAGGCAGCTTAAAGATGTCGGCCTGCTCGAAGGTCACATTGGTGATCCCCTCTGAATCCATCTTCTTTCGAGCTTCGGCCAGAGATGCTTCGGATACATCGATTGCTATTATTTCAGCGCCTTTACTGTTTCGGGCAAGCATTAACGTTTGCGACCCAACCCCACATCCGGCTTCCAGAACTCGGCTCCCGGCCGGAAAAGATGAGTCCGAATGCAGCAGGCCGGCCAAGGTCGAGGCCTGGTCCTGAAGCCGAATGCTTTCTCGCCAATTGTACCCGTGTACGTATGCTTTTCTCATCAGCGACCTTCTTATTCACTCTCAACCTGAAGCCTTGCGTATAGCTTTTGAACTGCCTCCAGCGACTCGGGCGTGTCCACCCCTGCCACCTCTTCTTCGGGCACAGGCGCCATTCCGACCAGCAAGCCATCCTCATTCATCATTTCAGCTAAGTCCGTGAGGAAGTACTCCCTTAAGGTAAACCACTCTCCGTTCTGCTGTTTTCTTACATCGTGGGGCCTTTTTTCCAACCGGTCCAGGTACCTGAGCAGAGTGGTCTTCCCGGCGGCATAGACTCCGGCGTTGCAGTACCTGAGACTGCTCTGCCTTTCTAAAGGAAAATCCTTCCAGTATTTCCATTCCACAATCCTGGTTACCTGTTCGCCTTCCATCTCGATCATGCCGTATTGCCCCCTGTCCTTGCATGCGAATGCCAGGAGCGCCAGCTCGCAGTGTCCCAGAAGCTCAAGGAGTCTGAAATAAGTAGCCGGCCTGATGAGGGGGACATCTCCCATCGTGATTATTACACGATCCGCATCGGCGGTGTTGAGAAAGGAGCGCGCAGCAAGCAGTGCCCCGCCTGTGCCGTTCGTAACCGGCTGGTAAACAAAAGATATCCCCTGGCCTTCCGTGACTCGGCGCACCTCTTCTGCGAGGTAATTGACTACGATTCCCCTGGGACCGGCAGGAAGGTTATCCAGGACTTCCCTGATAAGGGGGCGGACGCCCTGATAGCGGGATTTTGCCGGAATCAGCGGCAGCAGTGTCTTGTTTCCGGAATACCCCTTCATGCGGGTCCCTCTTCCCGCGGCAAATACGAGGCTGGCAACCGCGCTCATTTTATCGAATTCAACCTTTCTGATTTAAGGGCTTTCGGTATTGACTCCATCGGCCTGGCGGTTGGGTCCAACTCCAGCCCGGCCGTCGCGGGGCGGCGTTTCCAGCGTGTCGTCAATTGCGGGACTTTTGTCTCCCAGTGTCTTTTTTTTCAGCTCGTAATAGTGTGAAACTGCGTTCCGGTGCTCCTCGGGGGTAACCGAAAAGTGGTGAGTTCCATCATTATTGCTTACAAAATAGAGGTACGGGGCCCCCTTTTCAGGATTGAGCGCCGCCTTGATGGATTGCGCTCCGGGGCTGCAAATCGGTCCGGGCGGCAGGCCCTTGATGTGGTAAGTGTTATAGGGACTTTGCCTCGTCAGATGCGCGGCGGTAACCGGTCCTGAAAAGCCCGGGATATCGTAAACCGCTGTCGGGTCGCTCTGAAGCGGCATGTTGATTTTGAGCCGGTTGTAGAAGACCGCCGCAATGCGCGGCCGCTCGAAATCGACCACAGCCTCCTTTTCTATGATGGAAGCCAGGATGATGATCTCATGCAGAGACAGCCCGAGTTCTTTCACCTTGTTCGGCCACTCCTTGGGCAGCCTTTGCCAGAACCGCCGGACCATTTTTTCAGCAATGTCAGCGCTGGAGACAGGTTTTGTGAATTGATAGGTGTCAGGGAAGAGATAACCTTCCAGGCTATTAGCCTCAACCCGGAGCGACCTGGCAAATCCGGTGCTGCGGGCAACCTCGATGATTTCACTCTCCGGCGCAAGTTCTTTTTGCTGAAGAATCCTCGCCACGTCCCACAAGGTGGATCCTTCAGGCAGCGTAACGGTATGGATCACCACCCTTCCATTTACGATCTGGTCGAGGACTTGTTCCGGGGTGTAAAGCGTCGAAAAAGCGTATTCGCCTGCCTGCATGCGGTGAAGGGAATTCTTCAACCAGCCCAGTAGATAAAACTCGCGCGCATCCCTGATGACCCCTTCGGATTCAAGGAGCCTGGCAACTCCATAGGCGCTTGTTTTAGGAATTAAAAACTGCCTCTTCTCGGAAAAAGGTTTTGCGGGCAGGCGCAAGAAGAGCCAGAAATGAAAAGATCCCAGGATTGCCGTAACCGTCGCAAGACAGGAAAAAATCAGAACGAATCCGGAAACTGCGATGCAGACTTTCTTGAGTAGGGACATGCCAACCTCCGGCGTTGGGTCTCCTTTAACACACGAGTCCTGGTTTTGGCAATGTCGAGCGATTCAGATGATGGATAAATCCCTGGAGGGAATCAATTGTAAAGAGCCCGGCGCAGACTGAACTATATAGTTTACTGGAAAGTAACCTTGACGTATATTGTTTCCGGCCAGATCTTTCGAAGCGACAGGGCTGTAGATGGATAGAGCCGAACCATATTCCAATTGTTCGAAAAGGTGCGCATTCTCATGCCTGGCGATCTGTACCGGGAAGCTGGAGTTGACCTCGACAAGGCAAATGAACTTGTCCGGCGAATCAGGCCGATAGTTCGTTCCACGTACCACAGCGGTGTCATCACGGATATAGGCGGTTTTGGAGGGTTGTTTTCTCTGAATCTCCAGGATGTGAAAAACCCCGTACTGGTTTCTTCCACCGATGGCGTGGGGACAAAGCTTAAAATCGCATTCATGACGCACAGGCACGATACGGTAGGAATAGACCTGGTGGCCATGTGTGTCAACGATATCGTGGTTCAGGGCGCGAGGCCTCTTTTTTTTCTGGACTATCTTGCCCTGGGACGCATAGACCTCGATCTGGTCGAACAGCTTGTTGCCGGGATTGCAACTGGATGCAAAAAGGCGGGCTGTTCCCTGATCGGAGGGGAAACGGCAGAAATGCCCGATTTTTATCAAGAAAATGAATATGACATGGCCGGTTTCGCAGTCGGCCTCGTTGACAACTCTCGGATCATAGACGGCTCGACCATCCGAGTTGGGCAACGGATTATCGGGCTGGCCTCGAGCGGCTTGCATTCAAACGGATACAGCCTTGCGCGGCGTATCATCTTCGACAAACTGGGCCTAAAACCCGACAGCTTCGTTTCGGAACTGAACCGAACCGTCGCAGAGGAACTTCTCGAACCCACCAACATCTATGTCGAACCCGTTCTGCATCTTCTGCGCAAGTACCGGGTCCATGGGATGGCTCACATCACAGGGGGTGGTTTTTACGACAATGTCGAGAGGATTCTTCCCCGCGCATGTAAGGCGCTCATACAGGGAGATTCCTGGAGCATGCCTGCCGTCTTCAACTTCCTTCGCGAAAAGGGCAATGTTTCGCCGGAAGAAATGAACCATGTTTTCAATAACGGGATTGGATTTATAATAGTCGTAGAGCCTTCCGAAGCCGAAGATATAGTGGCTTTTCTCGGCGCCATGCTCGCCGGGGTTCATCTCATTGGAGAGATTGTTCCTCGGGGGCCCGACGCTGATGCTGTAGAGGTAGTGGGCGGATAAGGGAATGTCCTTGTTATTCAGAGCGCATTCTGCTATTATACAATTTTTTGACAGGTCAATACGGGCTGTGCCGGCTCGGTGGAAAGGAATCTGGAATCATGAGCAGAGTATGTGAATTCTGCGGCAAAACGCCTCATGTAGGTAACAACGTCAGCCACGCAAATAACAAGACCAAGCGTATCTGGTATCCCAACCTCCAGCAGGTGCGGCACATCCGCCAGGATGGCAGCGTCAAACGTGTGCGTGCGTGTACGCGATGTATCCGCTCCGGAGTTGTTGTGAAGCCCGTCTGATCATCACGGGTTTTGCCCTCGACTATTGAGACCATTGGTCCCGAAATCCCTGCGGTTTCAAAATGCTTCGAACATACATCACCGATCCCGAGAAGACGACCCATTTCGGATATCTTGCAATTCCCGAGAAGGAAAAGGTGGAATGGGTCCGTCGGCATTTCAACAGCGTTGCCCGCAAATACGATTGCATGAATACTTTGCTGAGTCTGGGGATCCACTACCAGTGGAAGCGGATGGCCGTGAGGATGATGGGATTGCGAAGCGGGGACCATGTGCTTGACGTATGCGGGGGGACCGGAGATCTTTCGCGGATGGCCGCCGAGCGGGTGGCGCCTTCAGGCCGCGTGCTGCTCTATGATATCAACTGGGAGATGATGGCGGCCGGATGGCCAAAAACCTCAGCTTCGCCTCTGTCCAGCCTGGTTTGTTCCGTACAGGGCGATGCCGAAAAAATAGCCTTTCCGGACAAAAGTTTCGATGCGGCGATGGTTGGCTTCGGGATAAGAAATCTCACTCATTTTGAAAAAGGCTTCATGGAGATGCACCGGGTCCTGAAAGCAGGCGGGGTCTTTATGTGCCTGGAATTTTCCGAGCCGGTGACACCCTGGTTTCGTCGCATCTACGATTTTTATTCATTTCATGTAATGCCCCTTATAGGAAAGGTTCTGGCCAACTGCCAGCCAGCCTACACCTACCTTCCTGAATCAATCCGGCTCTTCCCCAACCCCGACGAGCTGAAATCGATACTTGAGCGGATAGGGTTCAGGAACGTAAGATATCGAAGATTGACCAACGGGATCGCGGTCGTGCATCTCGGCAAAAAAGCGGACTGAGGCGATGAAGCTTAACTGGGCGGAACTGCTCGTCGTGAATAACCCCTCCAGGGTCTTCCAGCAAAAATTTCAAATTGGCTGGATGAGAAAACACGCGCAGCTTCCCCCCGGTGGATCCTTTCTTGAAATAGGATGCGGGCGTGGAGCCGGGGCATCGATAATTCGAAGGCAGTTTTCTCCGGGCTTCATTTGCGCTACGGATCTCGATCCTTTGATGATCCGGCGGGCTTTTCACTATCTCAAGCCGCAAGAATTGCAAAACATCTCATTTTGCGCGGCTGATGCTCTCAATTTGCCGCATCCCGACGGCGCTTTTGACGCGGTATTCGGTTTTGGAGTGCTCCACCATATTCCCAACTGGCAGGGTGCGCTCGCTGAAGTCGGACGCGTGCTGAAACCCCACGGGGTTTACTTCCTCGAAGAGCTTTATCCCACACTTTATCAGAACTTCATAACCAGGCACATCCTGCTGCACCCGACCGAAGATCGCTTCGGGGGACAGGAGCTGAAAAAAGCTCTGGACGCGACGAATTTTTTAATGCAGGCTTCATTCGAACTAAAGCTTTTTGGAATCCTGGCCGTTCTTAAGAAAACATGTTGATTAGCACTAAACAAATAGCTAAGGAGGATGTTTTCAGATGAGGATAGTGAGCTTTATTTTCGTTTTATGTTTTGCCCTTGCCATTGCAAATTGCCCGCCGGCATCTGCCCAGAGCCCTGCAGGAAGCAGCCCGGGTCTGGAGACCCCAAGCGGTCCCCTGGCCGAGGTACCGGAGAGGCTCTATGATTTTGGCGATCTGGTCGATGGGAAGGTATACGTTCACAGTTTCGTGGTCAAGAACGTCGGAACTGCCCCTCTCGAGATAAAAAAAGTGATAAAGATCTGAGGTACCGAAATTGGTCGGTTCGACCACACAATACCTCCAGGCGGCGAGACAAAGATTCCGGTGAGCCTCAATCCGGATGCATGTAAGGGCGGCGCCAAAAAATCGGTGCTCGTCATGACAAACGACAAGAATTCCTATTTCGTGGTGAGTGTAAGCGGACGCTTAAAATAGTTGGATAATCTGAATGTCGGATAAGGGATATCGGGAGTCCCCACGCTCCGCGGAGGGTGGGGATCGTCATGGGCCCTCAACTTTGAAAAATTACCGCAACATTGCCGTTATCTTGGCTTTTGGGCTTATCATTCTTACACTTCTGTCCTGCCTTCGATACGATCCACAGGGTCCGTTCGATGCCCGAGACTACACTCGTATAGCGGGAATGAGGGTTGAGCAGCATCCCTGGGAAGCGCTCATCGAGCCGCTGGCAGCCCCGATCCTGATCCTTTCGGGGGCGCCGGATTTGCGCATTGCGTGCTTTGCTGTGCTGATCTGGGTGTTTTTTGGAGCAGCAGCCTGGGGTATTTTCGCTGAATTTCGTGCTCAAACGGTAAAAAAACCTTTTACGATTGTGCTTAAGGGAATCCATAGCGCTCTTGTAGCATCCTTAACTTTGGCATTGATCATCTTCTTATTTGTGGTGGCGCGCATTCCAGGCTGGCGGCTGGTTGTTGACGACCCTAATCTGGTTGTAGCCGATCTTCACACCCACACCACAAAATCCGGTGATGGCCTGGTTTCGTTGAAAACAAACCTCGAGTGGCATGCATCCTGCGGTTATAGCATGGTGGCGCTGACCGATCATGATGAGCTCTTTGCTCATGAAACTCAAGTGCAGGGCGATTCATCTTTCGACCGGCTACCGGCATTCATCTCCGGTCTTGAGGCCCATACAGGGTGGGGAGCGATGGTTCTGGGCCTTTGTCAGGACCCCTACCTTCAACTTGGCAAGCAGAGCGTTGCTGAGGCGCCGGATCGCACGGCCTGGTTTGCGAGAAAGATTCATGAGGGTTGCGGAGGGGCTGTTATTGTTGTCACCCTGAAAAGACAGGGAGCCAGTGACATTGCCAGGCTGGCCGATGACGGCGTAGACGGATTTGAGATCGTAAATTCCGGCCATCCGGACCTGCCGCCGGACATCCGGCAAGAGGTTCTTGACACCTGCCGTTCTCGCGGACTCGTCCTTGTGGCTTCCACGGACTGGCATGGCTGGACTGGACTGGCGAGAACATGGACAGTCGTAAGGGCGCCGGGGGCATCGGCTCTTTCGCATTCGCAAAGGGCAAATCTCGTACTTCGCAAACTGAGGGAACACAACAGTGCAGACGTCATTCCCGTCGTCGCGGGATACATGGGCGAACCCTCGCTCGTTCGCACAATTTTCTCTCCATTTGCTGAAACCTTAAGATATTCCCAGGAGCTCTCGAGTTCTCGAGTTATATCCTGGTGGATCTGGGTCTGGACCGTCTTTGTTCTGTGGGTGTTCCTCCACAGGATCGGTGTCCCCCCGGGCGGCATCCTGCTTGCTTTGCTTGTCGGGGCTACGGGGCTGGGCCTGATTTTGTCAGGTCTATTGCTCATTAGACAGGGAACGGGAAGCGCCACGTCATTTCCGCTCCATATCGGCCTTATCTCAGTTGCCATCGGTGCAGTCGCTGTTGGATGTTCGACGTTCCGTGGAGTGGGCATTTTAATGTGGATGCGGCGCAAGGGCCACCTCGAGGGACGTGGCGGCGACTAATATGAGCTGGAACAAACGTTTTTTTCTTCTGCTCGCTCTCACCACTGTATTTCGGCTGGTTTATCTCCTTGTGGCTCCATTGGACCTCGCTGCTGATGAAGCCTACTACTGGGACTGGTCTCGCCAACTGGACTGGGGTTATTTCAGCAAACCCCCCATGGTGGCCTGGATCATCGCCCTTTTCTCCCGGACCATCGGTTCCAGTCCAGCAGTTGTACGGCTACCCGCAGTGCTGCTGGGAGCAGTCTCGACACTGGCACTTTTCCTTCTTGCAAGACGCATGTATGACTCACGTACGGCTTTCTGGGCGGCTGCGGCGGGGATGGCCTCACCGGGCGCGTCCGCTCTTAGCTTCATCATGACCATCGATGCACCTATCCTTTGCTTCTGGTCTCTTGCCCTTTACATGTTCTGGATAGCACTGGAAAAAAGGGGAGACGGTTCCCGGGAGTGGTTCGCCCTTGCCGCCTCCATTGGTCTCGGACTGCTCAGCAAACAGGTGATGGTCGCGTTTATTGTCCTCATGTTTGCATTCGCTGTGGTGAGCAGGGATGATAGATACCTCCTCAAATCCCGCCGTCCCTATTTGTTTTCGCTTTTGGGGCTCGCTGCTTTGATCCCGGACATCATGTGGAACGCTCATCAAGGCTGGATCACGTTTCATCATACCGCAGGTCACTTTGAAGCAAGCCTGTCCAATTTCATTGCGACTTCAACTGAATTCTTAGGCGGACAGATTCTGATGGTTTCGCCTCTAACCTGGATACTGTTTGGCCTGCTCTCTGCCTTGCTGCTCTTCCATTTCAAATCCCGGGATCGTTGCATGCTATATCTGCTGTGCTTCAGTTTCGTGCCGTTGCTCGGTATTGCCGTTCTGAGTTTGAGGCAGAGAATTCAACCCAACTGGCCCGCCGTAGTATATCCGGCCGGAATGATTCTTCTGGCGGCTTGGGGTTGCGGCAACATCTCGGCTGGTTCCAGACTGGATTCTTGGAGACCTTACTTTAAAAAAGGGGTTATCGTTGGGGCAGTTATGGCACTGCTTACCTATGCTCTTCCGTTTTGGGCCGGCGCTGCCCCTGGCCCCTGGGCGGACAGGCTGATAGCAAGGCTCCAAGGCTGGCGGCAGCTAGGCGTTGAGGCAGGCAGAGCACTTGGCGAAGTCCCTCGCCCCCAGAGCACCTTTATACTGACTTTCAATCGCCAGCTTACCTCAGAACTTGCCTTCTATGTACCAGGGCAGCCAAGGGTCTACACTTGGCGTGCTCCCGAAGGTGTGCCCGAGAACCAATACGATATATGGGACGGGCCTAAAATTGGCTCGGACGCTTTAATCATTTTCCCCGAAGCTGAATCCGAGCGTGCTGCTGCAATCTCCGGATATTTCCAGAGATTCGAGCGCCTTGACAACACATCATTGGGAGCAGGAGAGCGTCGCCACTACAGCCTGTGCCTTGGGACCTCCCTCAAGAATTGGCCCGTTAAAAAGTTTTAATAAGTCGTAGAGCGTTATTGGACCTGTACCTGTTGGGGGGAGGACACCAAGGTCCGCAGAATATCTTCTTTGCCGATGACTCCCACCAGTTTCCCGCCTTCCAAAACCGGAATCGTGTAAATACTCTTGTTGACCATTATAGAGGCTATTTCATCTATGCCTGCTTCCGGGTCCACAGTCACCGGGTCGGGCGTCATAGCTTGAGAGGCCTTCATTGCTGCGATTTTTTGTATTTCTTTTTCCGCTTTGCCCGGCAGATAAATCGGGATAAAAGCATCCAGGATTGTGAAAACCGAAGGAAGCGGGAGCTTTTTTTGCTCGGCGATCAGATCGCTCTGGCAGATCATGCCAACCAGATCGCCATTCTGGTTAACGACGGGCACACCATTGAAACGCTTTTCCAGCAGCAACCTGGCAATTTCCGTTACCTCGGTTTCCGGGGTAACGGTGATAACGTCGCGGGTCATTAAGTCTTTGGCCTTAAGCATCTGAAGTCTCCCCGGGTATGAAAAATATGGACACCTACAATAATTTAAGTACAGTATTTAAAATTTCGATTGCTTATACAGCCCGGCTCGGACCGATCTCCACCCCTCGTATGACAGAGATGTTAACAACAGTAAGCGATCATTTGGTGAAATGCTCTGCCGGGCTCCTTAGCGATATACTTCGCGTAGCGCGGAAGGCATCGCGCTCGTTTCGTCTGTCACGCGGGCTGGGCCGTCAGCGGGATGCCTCGAATTACTGTATACCACATACTTGGAATCGATCGGTCGCGCAAATGTAAACTATCTTCCGGGACTTTGCGTCTAAATGATGAAGGATTCCAGCTTTCAATTGCCTGCCGCTGCGACTGCCGGATGGAGACAGTGGCCGGACCCGGGGTGTTGCTTTACCAGGAGGCTCTCCATGAAATACGTTGGGAAGATTGTCTTGCTGGCTGTAATTGCGTTGTGTTCGGCGGCACAGGCGGCCTGGTCTGGTCCGCAGCCGCCGGATCAGCCAAGACGGCAGACTCCGAGTAAAGAGAGCGTTCTGGTCGGACGTATTTCTTTTGTGGAAGGTGAGTTGCTCCGCTATGTTCATGAAGCAAAAGACTGGGTGGTTACCGGGAAGGACACCCCATTCGGTCGGGAGGACGCGCTATATCTTGGAGAAAACGGCAAGGCCGAGTTCCTGATGCCTAACGACACCTGGATCAGGATTGGCGCCAATACCCAGATTCAGATGGTCGCGCTCAAAGATGACGCGACCGAAGTTGACGTAGCCATAGGCATCGCCAGGTTTATCGATAGGAGCCCAAAGGTCGTGATAAAGGCCACCACGCCTTTCGGATACGCAATAGGCGCTCCGGGGTCCGTTTTCGATCTCTACGTGGGCGACGAATCGGTTGAGGTGGTTGCGATAAAGGGTAAGGTCGAATTCATTCATGATTTGGACGGGGCTAAATACAACGTCATTCCCGGGTCGATTTCCATTCTGGCGGACAATCGGCAGGCTGTCGCCGGTGAGGGCAAAGTGGACGCCGCATGGGACGACTGGAATATTTCACGCGATGCCATTCTGGCCCACGGTATTGAAACCAAAGGCGAATCGGTGAAGCATCTGCCCGAGGGTATTCGTGAAGATTCTAGAGTGCTTGATGAAAACGGGCGCTGGGAGACTGTATATTACCGAGGAGAGTATCGGGAAGTATGGCGTCCCACCAGCGTGGAGGAAGGTTGGGCCCCTTATACGGTGGGCCATTGGACCGACTGGTACGGGGATTACACCTGGGTCCCGTACGAACCGTTTGGATATGTTACCCATCATTACGGTTATTGGTTCCAGGCAAACGACTACTGGTACTGGACGCCTCCCTCGGTATCGGTCGGGTGGGGCGTTCCCTACTGGGGAATCGGCTTTGGATGGTACCCGGGAAGAGTCGGATGGCTTTACTCAGGCGACGCCATTGGATGGTTTCCACTGCTTCCATGGGAGCCTTTCTATGCGTTTAACTGGTGGGGGCCGTGGGGTTTTACGGTCTATCACGCGGGCCTTATCAATATCGACTTCCACAGATTCAGGTACTGGGGCCGCTCCGTAGTTGTAAAGCAGAGTGATTTCCACAGTGTAAACAGCTATGCCCGGACAAGGCTGACAAATGTCGACAGGGGGACAATCGCCTCACAGTTCAAGGCTGCCCCCGTTGTGAGCAATCATGTTCTAAAAACTGCCGGCGACCCGGAGCAGCGGTTCAATTACTCGAATGCGACTCCTCACTCGAAACCGGCTCGGAACGTGACCTCCAGGGTGGCTGAGAACCAGGCCAAATTCAGAATGAACGCTCCAAATGTCAGCGGCAACGCTATTCGGAATCAGGTTTCCAGCGCCAAACTCGCCAAACCGGCGATAGGGGCATCAAGGGTCTCAGTGCCTCAGATCGCGTCTGAAAGAGCTGGAGTAGTCCGGCAGCAGGCACTCAAGCAAAACCCGAGGGTTGTCAAGCCGGCATCGGCTCGTGAGGCAAAATCCGGGCATGGTCCGGCGGGTCGACAGCGCTCTGGGCATGGCCGGGGCGCAAAAGCTGAGAGCGGCGCGGCCGGGAAAGTCTTGTCGCAAAGACCGCATGGTTCCGGGAGCCGAGCCGCCGCAAATGGGCAGAGAGCCAATGGCCGCCGGGGTACCGGCGGGCAGCCGGGTGGAGCGTTGCGCAGGGGAGGTCCGCAGGGCGGAAGGCCGTCAGGGTTCCGGAACTCATCCGCTGGAATGAGTGGCGCCAGAGGCCTTGGTTCCGGAGCAGGGGGCCGTCCGGGTGGTGGCGGACATGGGGGATCGGGACATAGATAGTTTCCGTCCGGAAAGGGTCCTTTTCCGCACTACCATCTAGATTCGTGGTGTTATTTCAGATACAGCCAGGTTTACTCGAAGTCATAGATGTATGTTAGCCTGTAAGTCTCATCGAAAGCATGGGGGCTGGCTATCGGCAAATCAATCCCGGCGATTATCACGTTGTTATGGGTCAGGTGGACGCGAATGCCCGGAGTCATGTTAACCTCACTGCTCTCAGGATGATCACCATCGAGATTCGTGGTATTATACAATTCTACAAAAGTAGTGAAA
The DNA here is from genome assembly GCA_052143075.1 of Syntrophobacteraceae bacterium. Lineage (GTDB taxonomy): Bacteria > Desulfobacterota > Syntrophobacteria > Syntrophobacterales > Syntrophobacteraceae > SbD1. The sequence goes on from JBKQTS010000210.1 coordinate 20,615, forward strand.
TTCCCACATAACGGCACGTCCCGTTCAGTCCATGTCTTGGCCAGGGCAATGTCATAAGTTAGGTCGCTGTGCTTTTCCCCCGACGGCTCAGGTCCCGCATAAGCCTCCGGCCCAATGCTGTAGTAAAATCCAACTTTCGTCAATCCATAGCAGGTCAAATCCTGCCAGCCTGCCAGCGCGGGAAAGACTGTGGTTGCCTTGGCGGTCCCTTTATCGGTTAGACCCTCATAGGGAGAGGTGACCTTCAAATTAAAGGCGAGCGAGGAGCCGGGGACGTCCACCAACTGCAAGCGGCCCACTAATGCAGCGGCACCTGAGGAGCTGCTGCCGTACGTCCGCGCGTTATCCCATTCGTAGTTGCCAACCACTTCGATCATGATCCTGCGGTTTATACCATAGGCAACCAATGCATCCGTGAACTGGACATCCTTGGTGCCGTTGCTGCCCGTATTCTGTTGACCGTAGTAGTCAAACCGGAATTCGCGCTCCAGGAAGTTCGTTGTCACATGCAGGAGTGCCATGTCCGGAGCCCCTCCCGGTGTATACCGATGGGTCCATTCCTGATTCCATCCCTCAGTGAAAAGATTTGAGAGGGTGAGATTGGAGGGCTCAGCAGCGGGAGCGGAAGATTGACCCTGCGGCACGGGCGCTGAAGGCTCCTCGGCAAAAACCGGCACACAAATTAATAAGAATAGTGCTGTCAAATAAGCTTTCATCATCGCTTTTAACTCCTGTGTTTTTAGTTTTTAAAAGATGCGATCGGCCACTTGTATTATGCACCTTCGTCACTGGACCCATAATGCAGTGGCGCAGCCTGGAATACAGACGGAAAGCCTTGTATCATGAGCGACATAATGCATGTAAGCGTTATGTCAAAAATGACATAACGCTCCGAAGAAAAACGACAGTCACTGGATAAGGTTGGATTGCTGCGTTTTCCGCCCAGGCATCGATCAGGCAGGGAAATAACGAGGAGGTCTTTCTATCTGGACAACCCCGGCAATATTCAATTTCAACTATTAAGTCTTATGGTTTGAAATTTTAGTCCCCATCCGTTTTGCCTCGGAAAGGATTTCAGCCTCATCCACGGTTAGCACCTGCCCATCCTTTACGATCTGCCGGCCATCCACCCATACGAATCTTACGTCACTTCCCCGGGCCGCATAGACGATATGGCTCACCGGGTCGTACATCGGCGTCAGATGAGGTTGATTGAGGCTGAGTGCAATAAGGTCCGCCTTTTTACCGGGTTCGATACTCCCTATCTCATTTTCCAGCCCAAGAGCTGAGGCGCCGCCCAATGTGGCCATCCGGAGCGCCTGTTCGGCGGGGCAGGCGAGGGGATCTTTTCTAAAAACCTTATGGATCTTGGCTGCAAAGCCCATTTCGGAGAGAAGGTCCAAGTCGTTGTTGCTCGCACATCCGTCAGTACCGAGACCGACCTTTACTCCGCGGGAGATCATATCAGGAACTGGGGCGATTCCGGAGCCCAGCTTCATTGCTCCCTCCGGGCAATGGGAAATGGATGCTCCGCTTTTTGCCACGGAGAGGATTTCCTCTTTCGTGAGCCAGATTCCGTGAGCGCACAGCGTCGACTCATCCAGGACCCCCAGCGCATCGAGATGCATTCCCGGGCTGAGGCCGTATCTTCTCACGATTTCATCGACCTCTGCTCTCGTTTCGGAAAGATGGGTCTGAAAGAGGATTTTATGGCTGCGGCAAAGCTCCTTTACGCGCTTCAGCGTTGCCGGGCTGCATGTGTAGGGAGCGTGGCAAAAAAGGGATGGGCGAACGAGGCCGGTCGGATCGGGGAAGTCGGACAGAAAAGCTTCCGCGCGTGCCGGGAAATTCACCGGATTGGGCAGGTCCGGCGTGGGGAAGTCGAGAATCCCCTGGCCCATGACGGCGCGAATCCCTGCATGAACGGCGGCGCGGGCGGCAGACTCCTCAAAAAAATAACCGTCGCAGAAGCATGTCGTGCCGCTTCTGAGCATTTCAACCGCTGAAAGCAGGGTCCCCAGATACACGCTGTCGGGATTAACAAAAGCGTTCTCGACAGGAAAGATGATTTCCTCGAGCCACTTTTTGAGAGGCAGGTCGTCGCCGATTCCGCGAAACAGGCTCATAGCTGCGTGGGTGTGGGTATTTATCAAACCGGCCATCAGCAGATAACCTGAAAGGTCGGCTTCCCGGCTCCCACGGAAATTATTTCGAAGCTCAGCGGAAGGGCCGACCGCTGCTATGCGGTCACCCTCGATTGCAACGGCCCCCGAACGAAACCGGCTCATCCCGGGGTCGCACGCAACAAGCCAGTCGGCGTTGAAAAGCAGCCAATCGACTTCCCGGACCGGCTCATTTTCGGGTTTTTTTGGCGAATTCGCGGACATGACCGAAGATCTCCTCCACGTCCAGTGTCAGCAGCGTGCGGTCCTTCATCACGAGGCGCCCGCCAATTACGCTGTGGCGGACGTCTGCAGCACCAGCCGCATAGACCAGGTGGCTCACGGGGTTGTAAACGGGCGTCAGATGCGGTTTCCTGAAATCCACCACTATCAGGTCGGCAAGCATACCCGGGGCGATGTGTCCGGTCCGCCCCTCCCAGCCGAGTGCCCTGGCCCCGGCCCCGGTGGCCATCCAGAGGGCCGTTGAGGCCGAAAGCACCGTCGGGTCGAGTGCTGCGGCCTTGTGGAGCTTGGCGCACGTATCCATTTCTCCGAACATATCGAGGTTGTTGTTGCTCGCGCAGCCGTCGGTGCCCAAGGCCACCGTTACGCCGGACTCAAGAAGGCGCGGGACAGGGGCGATACCGGAAGCAAGCTTCATATTGCTTTCCGGATTATGGACCACTTTCACCTGGTTTTCGGCAAGCATGCCGATATCGGTTTCATTCAGGGCCACGCAGTGATCGGCCACAAGGAGCCGGCCCAGCAGACCAAGGGCCTCGAGGTGCGCGACCGGGCGCCTGCCGTACAGGTGCAGTATCTGTTCGACTTCGGCTTCATTTTCCGACAAATGGACTACAAGCGGCACCTCGTGTAAGGCCGATATCCGGTGACACTTCCTCAGAAGATCAGGCGAACAGGTGTAGAGAGCATGTGGTTCGATGGCAACGCTGACCAGAGGGTCTCCCCGCCACCTCTCGATGAGCAGTTCGGTATGCCTCAGGCCGTTTTCGACCTTACCGTAGGCGGGAGAAGGGAAATCGTAGAGCACCTCGCCCACGAGCGCCCGAATGCCTGCTCTTTTTGCCGCCTCTGCGACCTTGTGCTCGAAAAGGTACATGTCGCAAAAAGCGGTCGTTCCCGACAGGATCATCTCGGCGCATGCAAGCATCGTCCCCCAGTAGACCCACTCTTCGTTGAGGTTCTTTTCCGCAGGAAATATGTGACCCTGCAGCCAGTCCATAAGGGGAAGGTCGTCGGCAAGACCACGGAAGAGCGTCATAGCGGCGTGCGTATGAGCGTTTATCAGTCCGGGGAGGGCCACACATCCTGAAATGTCCAGAGTTTCCGAGGATTCAAAAGCCGCTTGGATTTCATCAGAAGGCCCCGCTGACTCGATCTTTCCTCTCCGAATGGCGATACCTCCGGGATTGAAGGTGGTCGAGCCCGAGTCCAGGGTTAGCACAACTCCGTTCAGAAACAGAATGTCGGCCTTCTTTTTCCTTGTTCGGGTTTTTTGTGGTCGATCGGCTTCACGCAATTTGCTTTGTCCAATCACGTTTTAAGTTTTTAAGTCTAAAATTATCCTGTAAACTTAAATCTTCGCACTCAAACTTAAACTTAAATCTTAAGACTTTAATGCCTATGAAAGTAACTGACGGTCTATACGCTTTTCTCTGGACTTCGATGTCCGCGAACAATTGCAATACATATCTTATCGACGGTCCGGCAAAGATTCTGATCGATCCGGGGCATTTTCATCTCTTCGACCATGTCGCCATACAGTTAAAGGCGCTCGGAATTGAAATGTCCGACATAGACCTGACTCTGGCGACGCACGCCCATCCGGATCATTTCGAAGCGGCCAAATATTTCAAAAATCAGCCGGCCCTGTTCGCCATCAGCCTCGAAGACTGGCGATTGATCCAGCGGATAGGCGAACAGATCGGGCCCACGTTCGATCTGGGTGCCTACGCTCCCGATTTTCTTATGGGATCGGGCGACCTGAATGTAAAAGGGGTCGAGCTGAAAGTGGTCCCGACACCGGGGCATTCGCCCGGGTCGGTGGCGCTATACTGGCCCGAGCGGAAGGCGCTCTTTCCCGGTGATGTACTTTTCCGGGACGGCCTCGGGCGCACCGATCTTCCCGGTGGAAACGGCGCCCTTCTCAAACAGAGCATTAAAGAACTCGAGTCGTTCGATTCGGAATGGCTCCTGCCCGGGCATGGAGAAATCCTCCAGGGAGCGGCCAGAGTTAGATCGAATTTCGAAAGGGTCAAAGAGTTCTGGTTCAACTACATCTGAGACCCGTGGCGGCATTGCCGGACCGGGGGAGCGGGTCATGGCTTCCCGCTTGCTCCACTCTCCCGGCTACGGGTCTCCTCCAGCAGGCTCAGCCGCTGTTCGAGGAGTTCCACCCTGGCTTGAAGGTCTGCGAACTCCTTTTTGCGGACCACCTCCAGGTTTTCGGAAAACTTCTTAAAGGATGACTGAAATTTGGAGTTTATCTCATCCCATTCCCGCTCGCCGCTTTTGACCAGGTCTTCGTTGAGTTTCTCCGCTTCGTCGCTCGATAATCTTCCCTCTTCCACCAGCCTGCGGGTCGCTTCGCGGATTTTGTCGCGAGTCAGCACAGCCGCGCCGATTCCCGCTAACATACCTTTTTTCAGCAACTCAAGCATTGTCGCTCCTTTTTCTGATTTGCGCCCCTGCCGGGAAGCGCAACAAAGATGTAGGAAAGGTCCAAAGTGTCTATAAAATAGCAATATTTCGCGAAGGCGCAATAACGATCTGAAACCGGAGCAGGTATGAACACCGTCAGGCAGGAGATCATGGCCCTTTTATCTGAGGGCGAATATGGAGCAAAGGACATCTCCAAAATCATCCGTATCAGCGAAAAGGAGGTCTATACGCACCTCGATCACATCGGCCGTTCACTCAAGTCACAGAAAATGAGGCTGACGATAACCCCGGCGGTGTGTCTGGAATGTGGTTTCAAATTCGAGGACCGAAACCGTTTTACGTCGCCGGGAAAATGCCCTAAATGCAAAGGAGAACATATTCAGGACCCGAAATATGTTATTTAGCCTCAAGTGAGGGGATCAGACGCCACCGGGCCGGCGGAGTTGATTAGAATTCCGCAACCAACTGCCATGTTTTGCCGATCACCTTCCCTCCTTTTTGTCGCCTCTCGAAGCAGCAGGCACAACGACGAATTGTCTGCAGTTCGCTGGACCCCGACATGTGAACCGAATGCGATTTTGATCACGGATATTCACACATAGAGCGGGCAGGAGAGAAAACTTGACCTGCGGCCGTTCTTCTCAAACACCATCTAATACCGAGTTGCGTTCAAGATTGAACTAACTAAAAGAGCGGGGGACTTTCCCCCGCGCCCCCGGGATTTCTTCCACACGCGCAAGCGCGTGAGGCAGAGCGCGGCACCTCGCGGGGCGTG
>JBKQTS010000211.1:0-21243 GCA_052143075.1 Syntrophobacteraceae bacterium
CCAATGGGACGATTTCCCCTGCCGCTCCTGTCTCGGTAAACTACGGGGCTAGCCAGACCTTTACGATCACTCCGTCTAACGGCTACCAGGTATCCTCTGTGGTGGTTGACGGGACCTCGGTTGGCGCGGTCACCACCTATAAGTTTTCCAATGTCACCGCCGCCCATACCATTTCGGCGAGCTTTGCGACCGCAAACCCGGCGCCAGTCGCCGACGCCGGCCCCAATCAATACCATGGCAGAGGGGTTAGGGCGACGCTCAACGGCTCAAATTCCACCGATGCAGGCGGTCCCGGGATAGCGTCTTATCTGTGGACCCAGACCGGTGGGACGTCGGTAAGGCTCTCGAATCCTTCTGCCGCCCAACCGACTTTTACGGTTCCCGGGCGAAGCGGAGCGCTGACCTTTCAACTGACCGTAAAAGACGTGAACGGCCTTCAGTCAACCGACACCTGCATCGTCAACGTGGTAACGAACGCGATGCCGCCCGTCGCCAATGCCGGTCCTGACCAAACAGTCAACGAAGGGACTACGGTCACACTCAACGGGTTGAATTCTACAGATCCCAATAGGGCCGCTCTTTCATATCTCTGGCAGCAGATTGACGGGCCCGCGGTGACTCTTTCCAACCCGGTATCGGCTCAGCCCGATTTTGCAGCGCCTCAGGTTGTGTCAGGCGCCGTATCCATGAAGTTTAAACTGACTGTAACCGATGCTTATGGATTGGAATCCACCGACGTCTGTTATGTGAACGTCACCCTGGGTGATGCGGCGCCCAATGCTGTTGCGGGAGCAACCCAAACAGTTGCGCCTGGCGCCGTCGTATCTCTTAACGGGGCAAGTTCAACGGATTCGGGGGTCGGCATCGCCTCGTACAGGTGGCACCAAGCCACGGGGAGCCCCTATCCCCTGTCTAATCCTACGTCGGCAACCCCCGATTTTACAGCAATAAACGGAGGTAATTTTGGCAATCAGTTGATATTCATGTTGACCGTGCAAGGCACTGACGGCATGAGATCAAGGACAACTCAAATTGTAAGCGTGGAGTAATAAAACTTCCATTCCGAGCAGAGCGAGGGGGATCTGGCAACGATCCCTCTCGACTGCTCCTTATGGTTGGTTCGCGCATAATTCAGGATTCCACCTTCTGGCTTTTCCTGAAACGAGTTCAATATCTACTCTAATGACTGCTGTCTTGTGAAGGGAATTAAGGGCATATGCCTTCCCTTTCTCCTGGTACTCGCCCGTGCTGTATTTTTCAACAAGAAGGATCAGCGCTTTTAACTTTTCTTCCTCGTCTACCACGGATGCTTTTCCGAACAAAATGGCGCTTTCATATTTCATGCTGAACTGGTCCACCAGGGGAATGGCTTCTCCAACAACACAAAAGCTCACCCTGTTATCATTACGAATAAGAGTGATTTTGCGGCCTTCGGAAGCACAATGCAGATATATGCTATTGCCGGTGTAAACGTAGCTCATTGGCACTCCGTAGGCATAATCGTTTGCTCCATTCATTGACAGAACGCCATAAGTTCCCTTTGCCAGAATCTTCTCTGCTTCGGTTCGACCCAGTGCTCGATCTTTTCGTCTTATTGCATTAAACATTTTCGTTTTCCCCTTGGGTCCGAATCCAGGACTTGGAGTTCCGGGATCGTCTTTGTTGTTGCCGTTGCCCGATCTGAGGCTGCAAGGATACCAGGGCGCCCCTGGAGCGGTCAAGAAGCGCCTGGACCCGATATAGGATCTCTAAACGTTTTTAACATCAGCGAAGGGATTTGCCTTTAAGCTGAAAATAGTTCCGGAGACGATTTTGAAAAAATTGGCAGAGGATTTCCATCATGTGCGGGGCGATGATTACGCCTGGATTATTTCCTTGACAGTACTGGCTGCACTGAGTCAGAATTCACCGTGATAAACTTTGGGTGTCTCACAAAAGAGGCATAAGGGAAAACGGTGCAAAACCGTTGCGGACCCGCCGCTGTGATCGGGGACGAAAGCCGTAAGCATGCCACTGTCCGATGGGGTGGGAAGGCTCGGCGAGTAGAGTGATCCGAGAGCCAGAAGACCTGCCCGTAGTTTCATAGCTGCACGTGCTCCCGCGGATTGGAGCCCGAGTTGGATTAGCCGAGGATAAAAACGGATTCCCGGACCAGAGCTTGTGGTCCGGTTTTTTTTTGGCGCGTCCGGATTCTACTGGAATTTGGGGAGATTGGGAGAGCACTATGGCCAATGGTGAGACTATTGAGTCGATAAAGAAAGCAGCCGGCCCTGACGAGGCTATAATACTCATGGGTCATGGAAGCCGAGTGCCCGAAGCAGGGAAGGATATGGAGAGGGTGGCCGCCCGTCTTCGACAGAAATTCGGTTATCCGCTTGTCGAAGTGTGTTTCATGTCAAGGATCGGACCCCACTTTCCGGAGGTCTTTGAAAAATGCGTCAACCTTGGAGCGACGAAGGTGCTGGTGGTTCCCTATTTTTTGCATTCAGGGCTGCATCTGGTTCGCGACATTCCTGAAATGCTGCAAGAGCAGGCGAAGCGGTTCCCCGGCGTTATCCTTCAAATGGGGCGCGGGTTCGGATTCGATGAGCTGCTGGTTGACCTGGTGCAAACAAGGATCCAGGAGACCAGGAGTTTCAAGGACGTAAGGCAAATAGTGCTGCCTCCGAAGGAAATGTACCCTGTCCCGTCAGGGCAGTGCGAGTTCGTGCCCATGCCTCCGGACGAGGCTGTAAAATATCGCACCCTTGTTACATGTGCACACTGTGATACTCGGCTGCGTTTGGAGGATGCTGTTCGTTACGAACACAGACTGCTTTACTCTGAGCACTACCATTGCCGCGGATGCGATCCCAAAGGCGTGTGGGATTGTATGAGCAATGACACTGACATGGAGGTCCATTGAAACCCCGGAGCCGCTCCATCACAATAATTTTTGTATTGACGTCATTGCTCGTGCTGCAGGACGTTCCAGCTTTCGCGATGCACATATCCGAGGGAATTCTGCCGGCGCAGTGGGCAATACTGTGGTTTGCGGTGTCTGCGCCGTTCCTTTTTCTGGGGTTGCGCGAGTTGCGATTGCGCAGCAGGCAGGATTTGCACCTCAAACCTATGGTCGGATTGGTTGGGGCGGCAGTATTCATAATTTCCTGCATGCCGATTCCGGTACCTACTGCCGGTTCCTGTTCGCATCCCTGCGGGACGGGTATTGCAGCCATTTTTATCGGCCCTTTGCTCACGGTTGTCGTGGCCAGCGTTGCGCTTGTGCTGCAGGCCCTGTTCCTGGCGCATGGAGGGCTCACCACTCTCGGCGCTAATCTTGTATCAATGGGGGTAGCCGGCGCCTTCACAGGGTATTGCTCATTTATTTTGGTCAGGCGGCTGACCGGCAGATGGTGGATTGCTGCTTTCCTTGCAGGCCTTCTATCGGATTGGGCCACATATAGTGTCACCTCTCTGCAACTCGCTGCCGCTCTCCACGGCACTGCTCCACTGGGTAAATTTTTTCTGACCGTGCTTCTTGCGTTCGTGCCTACTCAGGTTCCGCTGGGAATCGTTGTGGGATTCCTGTGTGTAGGCGCCTACAGGTTCATTCTGACACGCAGGCCCGAATTGCTTAAAATCTTTGCGGTTTAGGTGTATTTATGAAAATAGCGTTTGCAGGCGTTCTTATCTTTTTCCTGGCTCTAGGCATGTATATCGGCCTGCGAATCTCTGTGTGCAAATGGGCCGGCGTCGATGAGTCGGTAGTAGAGAAGTTCGCGATAGAGGCAAACCGCCCTCCGCAGGAGCCTCTGATCAATATAGAACGTGGGGACCTGCCTCTCTTGCTGTTTCTATTGGCGGGAACAGCGGGCGGTTTTATCGCCGGTTATCATTTTCGAGGTTTATTTCCCCCAAAGGATAAAGGCTAACGCCTTGCAGCCTGTATTCGAGCTTTTCTCGGACATATTTGCATATCGGGACAACGTTCTGACCCGTGTTGATCCTCGCGTAAAGCTCGTGCTGGCCGTTCAGGCGATCGTCAGCGTTATAATATGCACCGGCTTTGCGTTTCCGCCTGCAGTATTTGCAGCCGCCTTGGCCGCAATGCTGGCGATCAGAATGCCCGCCAGACTGATTTTGGTCAGACTTGCGGCCCCTTTGGGAATTGTTCTTGTCGTAATCCTGCTGCAGTCGCTTTTCGTTGGTTCCACTCTGTTTTTGAGCATCTCCCTGTTTGGGTGGAAGATAGAAGTGATGCAAGAGGGCGCCCTGCACGGGGCTTTGCTTGGGACGCGCGTTCTGGGAGCAGTTAGCGTTCTGCTGCTTTTGAGTTCTACCACAAGGGCGCATCAGATCTTTCATGCCCTGCGCTGGTTTGGTGTCCCAAAAGGCTGGGTGGAGGTGGGCATGCTCATGTACCGCTATATTTTCATGCTCCTGGATCAGGCTGCCGATGTCATGGACGCCCAAAGGGTGCGGCTCGGGTATTCCAGCCTCAGGCGTTCTTTATCGTCTGCAGGAGTATTGGCGGGAACAGTGATTAAAGTTGCAATGGACCAGGGGATTCGCACCTATGAGGCCATGGAGCTGCGAGGGTACAAAGGCTACATGCCTTTTAGCCCTCTGCCGCGTATTTCCTCCAAAGATCTCTGGATTTTGTGCCTTACCTCGGGAGCGATTGTGATTGCATACATCCGGCTGGAGTGGGGTGCTTTATGAAAGAAGTTCCCATGGCCGTTGAGGCTTCAGGAGTATGCTTCACCTATGAGGAAGGAACGCAGGCGCTTACGGAAGTGGACTTTCGGGTCAGAGTGGGCGAGTTTGTGGCAATGCTTGCCTCCAATGGTTCAGGAAAGACTACTCTCATCAAGGTGCTTGTCGGTCTTCTCAAGCCACAGAAAGGACAGGTTTGCATTGCCGGACACGAGATCTGCGGCACTGCGCCCAGAGATCTCTATCAGCGTATCGGGTTGGTTTTTCAGAATCCAAACGATCAGCTTTTCGCGGCCACGGTGGAGGAAGATGTGGCCTTCGGCCCGAGGAACCTGGACCTGTCTGAGCCGGAGGTCGAGCGGCGGGTTTCTGAGGCTCTCGAATCGGTGGCGGCAAGTGATTTGCGGCATAGAGCTATTCATCATTTGAGCTTTGGAGAGCAAAAGCGTGTTGCTATGGCCGGCGTGCTTGCCATGAAGCCGGCGATTTTGATCCTCGATGAACCTACCTCCGGGTTGGACCCTGCCGGGGAAGAAATGATGATGCGGCTCCTGAACAGGCTCAATCGTCAGCAGGGGATTACAGTCATTCTTGCAACCCACCTCGTAGACATGCTGCCTCTTTTTGCAGATCGAATCTATGTCCTGAACAGGGGACGGGTTCTAAGCCAAGGACCGGCCGAAAAGGTGTTTGGCGATCACGATATGCTTGATCGAGCAGGGCTGCGTTTACCCTATATCTCCACCCTGCTGCACGAGATGAAACGCTATGACGGCGTGCCGATCAATGGTCTGCCGCTGACGGTCGGCGAGGCGCGAAAACGCCTCATGGAACTGATACCCGAAGAGCTTATCGTCAAGCGTATCGAACGAATATAGGAGAAGATTTTGTTGTCGGCCGGGAAAAAATCGCCATGAAATTCGGAGTCCTTTATGGAATAGGAGTTGGGCCGGGCGATCCCGACTTGATGACCTTGAAAGGGGCCAGAGTTCTTGAAGGGTGCCGGCATGTTTTCGTTCCAAAGGCGCGGAGCGAAAACGGGAGCATCGCTCTTGCCATTGCAGATCGGTATCTGAGAGCCGATTGCCGGATTCACGAACTGGTTTTCCCTATGAGCGCCGACAGCGGGGAGCTCTCGCGGCACTGGGCGCAAGCAGCCCGGAGTGTTTCGGACGTGGTCGGGATGGGCGAGGATGCCTGCTTCCTGACTCTGGGTGATCCTCTGCTTTACTCCACCTACATATATCTCGTCAGATCTTTGCGCGAACAACTTCCAGGACTCGATGTGGTCACCGTTCCGGGAATCACGGCCTTCAGCGCAGCGGCCGCTTTGGCTGAATTTCCCATAGGTGAAGGCAAGGAACGGGTGGTCATTATCCCTGCTTCCGATGACCTCGATGTAATAGCAGAGGCGCTTACCGGGGCAGGGACACTAATCCTGATGAAGGTCGGCAGGCGACTCGATAAGATCCTCGATTTCATCGAGCAGGCCGGTTTTCTGGACCGCGCGGTATATGTGGCGCGAGCCGGGCTCGAGGGCCAACAGGTCGAGGTCAACCTGCGCAAACTGCGGCAGCAAAAGCAGGAGGCGGATTACCTGTCCATCCTGCTTGTACACGTGGGGTGATCCTTTCCGTCCGGAAAGGGTCCTTTTCCGCCCTGGCTGTGTCAATCTTCAGGGTTTCTTGTGCGGCGTACGTAGGTACGCCTCCGCGCAACCCCTCTATTTCCTTGCCAGGACGGAAAATGCCTCCTTTCCGAATCGGAAACTGCAAGTGTCTACAAGGTGAAATTCTCCTACCTTCATCAGGGTTTCCGGATGGACACCAGTTAGAATTCATTTCTTGACTAAATTAACGAGAACCTTAATAGATATACTATTTACAGGAGAAAATTACAATGCTGTATTGTCTGAATGTGAATTCTTCCAGGCTTTGGTGGAGGCGGGGGAGTTGAATCCGCGTTGGCATAAGTCCAGGGCGAAATTCAAAGGTTCTGGAACTGAGGTGGAACTGTTCGGTCATTTTGTCCAGTTTTCAGGTTATTTAACAGGGCACAAACTCGCGCCAATCATCAAGGGTGCTTTTGGAAGATGGACAAAATGCTCAATTGTCCAGTTTTGTTTAAACTTTCTTGTCTCTTAGCTCAGACTTACGGGCATCTACGTAATTCAAGCTGAATAAATGATCCAGAGAATGATACATTGCAGCCGTTCGTTTCCTTCACATAAGGTCCAAAAACTTCTACCTTGCAAGTTTGGTATAGATCGACATCGGCAACTAAAGTTCCGTGTGAGGGCATGAAGTCGATAGGCCCAATTGGAAGTACCCAATAAGTTGAGTAAACCGCCGGTAGATCAAAACTACCATCGGGCGCGGTTAAGACGCTTTCTTCTGGATGTTGCGTGAAATAAACCGCCGCCCCTTCAAGTGGTTTTCCGGAGTCATGGTCGATTATCTTACCAGATAGTTTTGGCGTGACAGGTACCTTCATAGGGTAGCAGCCACTGAGAATGAGACAAATGCAACTCAGGTAAAACCTTCTGATCCCGTTTTTCACAGAATTCCCTCAACAATGAGTTAACATTTTTAATAACTGAACAATTGACGGGATTTTATCCATTTTTATTCAATTTGCCTACCGTTGGGCATCGAAGGGTCAAGGGAACACCTTGCGCGTTTTCCTATGTCCAATGTGCAATAAATGTAATAATAGCTAATATAATTAATATTACTATCTCTGTAAGAAATTGTATTTTCTTGTGTTGTTCTATTCGCAATGCAGATCGATAACTGGTTTGACGCAACTTTGTTATTTCATCGTCAGTTGTTGGAATTTTGTCTTTTGGCAGGTTCTTTATAAATAGATCATTTGATTGATGACGCTCGTACTCATACGGACTTAAAGTAAATTCGGGATTAATTAGTCCTATAAAGTTATAAATTGCCATTCCAGAAGTTATTACTAAAAAGCATGATGCCATAAAGCAGACCGCAAGTGCGTACTTCTCAACGAGGGTTCGTTTCATAGGATCATTTCCTGATTAGAGGGTTATCAATTGAGATTATGCCGCCCCCATACTAATTCTTAAATCATTTTGTCCAGTTATTACTTCACAGCCTTCATCTTAAGGCGATTTTCACCCAGCGGGGACAAAACCTAGAATTTGTAGTTCAAGCCAACGTCAAAAGTGTGGAATGCTGTGTTCCAGTCTTTTAAGCTCTGGAAGGGCGGGTTTGGCGGAATCGGATTTGCAATCGCGGTCTCGTTCCCCAAGTCAATATACAGGTATTCTGCCTTAACGCTCCAGCATTTCCCAATGGCGTATTCGACTCCTCCACCAGCTGCCCAACCTACCCGCGTGCCGCTGGTCGATGCCGGGTACTGTACCGTCGGGAAGATAGTGTCTGCTGAGTAGTTCGCGTGACCATAGGCCAGACCACCTGTGCCATAGAGCAGCAGAATTGGGGTTACAGTGTAGCCCAGTCGAGGACGAAGCGTTCCGTACCAGCTTATGTCTTCGTGAGACATAAGCGTTCCATCTGGGCGTAGAGTGCCATTAAGAATGACGGGAGCAACAGTGGAGGACCCTGAAATCGCCGAACCCGAAAAATCAGCCTCGATTCCAAGAACAAAGCATCCCATTTGCAAATTGTAACCAAACTGCCCGCCGCCCGTTACACCTTCCGGATCGGGATGCAACTTCGACGGGATCACAATGTCATGCCCCGCGACGCCGTTGAATAAGGGAGTGATTGTGGTATCTGCATTCGCCCAACCATAGCCAAGATGTGCGCCGATGTACCAGCCGGTCCAGCTATAACTAGGCGTGTCTGCCGCCCAACCCGTCTGCGGAAAGATCACGACGGCAACCCACAAAGACACTCTCAGGATATGTGATTTCACAGCTTCCCTCCTCCGAGCATGCATCAGTTATTAGATCAAATCATGCAGCCGCCGATTTTTGATAATTGGACAGAATAACAAAATGTCCAGTTTTTTCCCCTTGTTTTTATTAGCTTTTTTCCTATCTGGCAATTCTTAACTCATTCTGTCTGATTATTGGAAAGAAAAAGTTGCCCAATTCGCCAGGTTTACCAGGGAGTGCGTAGAGGGTCAGACCAGCGTAGAGGGTCAGACCAGGTTAAAGCGGGACTGCCCAAGTAAAGAGTGGTCATAATAGGCTATCTTGGAGCCTTAAAATGTGCTTTTCGACCCAGAAATGGTCACTTTAACGGCGACAGTTGCGGAGCAACCATTCAAAAAGTTTTTTGAGGCGTTATGACCGTTTGGCATAATGGCGCGCAAGTCCGCTATCGAGGCTTCTTGATGCAAATTCCCCTTGCACAATTCGCGAATCGCGAATAAAGAATACTAAAGAATACTCATGATACTTAAACCACAAGATATACTGATTTTGATTAAGCTCGTTGCACCGGGAGAATCCGAGTGGACGTACTCTTCTCTGGGGCTGGAGCTTTCCATGAGTCCCTCTGAGGTGCACTCAGGGCTTAGACGGGCGGTGGCAGCACGCCTTATGGATGAGCAGCGGCGAAAGCCCGTCAAGAAAGCACTCGAGGAATTCTTGATTCACGGAGTAAAATATGCTTACCCTCCTTCCAGGGGCGGATTAACGCGTGGAATGCCTACCAGCTTTGCGGGGCCGCCCTTGAAGGACCTGATTGTCTCTTCCTGTCAACTGCCCCCGGTGTGGCCTGATCCAGAAGGAGAGCAACAAGGATATGAATTTTCTCCCTTGTATAAGTCTGTCCCGAAAGCCGCAGCCAAAGACTACAAGCTATATGAACTGTTGGTGCTGGTGGATGCAATTCGGGACAGTCGCGCCCGAGAAAGAGAGATTGCCGTCAAAGAGATTAGAGCGAGACTGCGATAAATGAAAGCCAAGAGCAGCGCAACTTTGGAAATGGTAAAGACCGTTGCGAGAGGGTTCGGAAGCCTCAGAGAACGGGTGGTGTTCCTTGGTGGCGCTGTGACGTCACTTCTCATCACGGACCCTGCTCTGCCCCATATCCGGACGACACTCGATGTGGATGTGATCGTCGAAGTATTATCCAGAGTGGATTACTACAAGTTGGAGGAGTCTCTAAGAGAAAGGGGATTCACGCAGAGTGTCGATAGCGACCACCCGGTATGCCGCTGGTCCTTTAATGAAGTGATCGTTGACGTTATGCCGACCGAAACAGAGATCCTCGGCTTCTCAAACAGGTGGTACTCGCAGGCAATCCAGAATTCGGATATAGTCAGACTTGACAACGACATGGAAATACGATTGGTAACAGCTCCTTTCTTTTTAGCCACAAAGATCGAAGCGTTCTTCGGCCGTGGAAAAGGCGATTTTCTAAGCAGTCACGATATTGAGGATATAATTTCAATCCTTAATGGGCGAAAGGAACTCACCGGAGAGATTGCACGATCCTCTCCGGAATTGAGGGTTTTTTTGTCTGAGACTTTTAAAGCCTTTCTCGCGGCCGAGGCATTCCTCGAATCCATTCCCGGCCATCTACTACCCGACCCTGCCAATCAAGCTAGATATGAAATTGTCCTGGATCGGATTAATCAAATTGCTGTTTCGGGACCGCTGTTGCAGTGATTTCAGAAAGATGCACCAAAACAGCCTCGTTCCTTTTGCCAATGGGCTGTTGAAAGCATTGGGAAAGCCCGAGGGATGGGGCACACTGCAATCAAACGATTGAAATTGCCATCAAAAATGGTGGAGGCGGCGAGAGTTGAACCCGCCCGCGTACGCATAAGGCCAGCCCGAGATTTAAAGCTTTCGGCGCGGAAAGCCTCGATGTGGAGCGGGAACTTGAAGCAACGATAAAAATCCCGCTGCTTTGTTCGCTTGACAAGATTGGGAGATTTTTTTATAAGACATAGTATGTAGGTTTGGCATCCGAGTGTTGGCCTATCCAGGCCATAAAAGGGAAACCCGGTGAAATTCCGGTACGGACCCGCCGCTGTAATCGGGGACGAACGCCGCACGAAGCCACTGCCCTTTTTGCAATTGGACGGGAAGGCGCGGCTTGTAGGACGATCCGAGAGTCAGAAGACCTAACATTCGGTGTGCACCTGGGGAGATGGTAAATCCTCGGCGCGGTTTATTGTGCGCTTGGGGATTTTTTTTGCCCCTTTCGCGAAACGAAACGTTCCCGTGCATCCGGACGACAGATGCGGGGATAAAGCTGGGAGACAGACCATGGCTACGCAAGTTGAACAGGCAACAAAGGGAATTCTTACCGAGGTTATGCGGGAAGTCGCTTCTCAGGAAGGGCTGGAAGAGGAGTTAATTCTGCAGAGGGTCGCTGAAGGCCAGATCGTGGTCCCGCTCAATACGAACCGCCCCGGCCGAGTTGTTGGCATTGGAATGGGACTTCGCTCAAAAGTCAATGCCAGCATTGGCACATCGACGGACATCGTGGACATCGGGGCCGAAGTTCGAAAAGCCCTGGCTGCCGAGGCTGCCGGGGCCGACACGCTCATGGAGCTCTCGGTTGGCGGGGACCTCGATAAGATTCGCCGGGAGGTCCTGGCGGCTGTTACTCTTCCGGTTGGAAACGTGCCCCTTTACCAGGCCTTTTGTGAAGCCACGCGCCGTTACGGAGACCCAAACAAGCTCGATGAAGAACTGCTTTTCGACCTCATCGAAAAACAGTGCGCAGACGGGATCTCATTTATGGCTATCCACTGCGGGATAAATCTGTACACAATCGAACGACTGGAGCGGCAGGGATACCGCTATGGAGGACTGGTGAGCAAAGGCGGCACCTCCATGGTAGCCTGGATGCAAAAAAACAAACGCGAAAACCCTCTCTACGCCAGATTCGACCGCGTGGTGGAGATTCTAAAAAAATATGACGTAGTTCTTTCCCTGGGCAACGGATTGAGATCGGGAGCGATTTGGGATTCTTTCGACCGCGCCATGGTCCAGGAGCTTGTTATCAACTGCGAACTGGCTGAGATCGGCCGCAAAATGGGCTGTCAAATGATGGTGGAAGGTCCGGGACACGTACCGATCGACGAAATCGAAGCCAACATCATTCTGCAAAAAAGAATGAGCAACAACGCCCCTTACTATATGCTCGGGCCGATTCCAACGGACGTGATGGCCGGCTACGATCATGTGGCGGCAGCCATTGGAGCGGCACACAGCGCGCGCTACGGAGCGGACCTGATCTGTTATATCACGCCCGCTGAACACCTTGCCCTGCCAAACGAAGAAGATGTCATAGAAGGGGTCCGGGTGGCCCGCCTGGGGGCATATATCGGAGATACCGCCAAATACCCCGACCGGATGAAGGCGAGGGACATGGCCATGAGCAAGGCGCGAAGGGATCTCGATTGGGAAGGACAGTTCACGCACGGCTTTTTTCCCGAGAAGGCTAAAGCCATCCGCGATAGTCGTTCGCCCCATGACAAAAAGGTATGCACCATGTGCGGGGATTTCTGCGCCAACAAGGGTTCCTATGACCTTTTCGGACATCTGCTCAAGGGAACCAATAAAATGTAGGTCGAATATGAAGCTGCCACATCAAAACGCCGATATTGCTTCCGAAGGCTTCCAGCGGCTCGAAGATCTGGCAACGGCATACTGGTACTCCGAGGTCCTTTTTACGTCTTTGGAATTGAACATTTTTGGACTCCTGGCCGATTGTCCCGCTACGGTCGATCGACTTGCGGCAAAAAGCCGGTACGATGCCGACGGGCTGTCACGGCTTCTGGGTTCCCTCGTTGCTTTGGGACTCATCGTCGAGTACGAAGCAGAGTTTTCCAACGGGCCTCTTGCCGCTCGCTATTTGACGCCGGGAAACAGCGCCTATTTGGGGGATTTCCTCCTCTACCGGCGTTATCTGAGTTCTCACTGGCAAAGGCTCGGAGCAAGAATACGCAGTGGGGTCCGCGCCAATGAGCGCTCAGTGGACGAATCTTCGGAACACTACAGCGAACGGACCCTGGCATACGTAAGAGCCTTGGACCTTCAGGCTCGGCTCAAGTCTGCCGAGTCCCTTGAATATCTTAAGGACATGTTTGGGCAGGCGCCCCGCCAACTCCTCGATGCGGGCGGAGGGGCCGGGGCCTGGTGTCGTGCTTTGCGAAGACAATGGCCCGATATACACACGGTGCTCTTCGAGCTTCCCGATACCATTTGGGCCGCGCGTAGACTCTACCCCGACCCCAAAGCATGGGAAGGAATTGAAACGGTCGCCGGGACTGTTCTCTCGCCATGTCTCGGGGGAAAGTACTTCGATCTGATCCTGCTTTCCAATATCATCCATGCCTATGGCCCCGTGGAGGCTACAGACATTCTCAAGAATTTTGCGGCCTGTCTGGCTCCCGGCGGGACGATCCTTGTGCATGACTACCTTAGCGATCTGCACGATGTCGACCCGGCAAAGGGAGCTCTCTATGACCTCCACATGCTTATAAACACTTATAACGGCCGCGTTTACAGGCTGGAGGAAATGCTCGGCTTGCTCAACGGGGCAGGGCTGCAAAACGTCCGGTTTTTGCACCTTCAAAGCGACACGTCGTTGTTTTTGGCCAAGCCAGGGCACTTGAGCGAAAATCGGCATGTTTCTCGTCCCGAGATGCTGACTGCTCTGGCAAAGCGGTCAGGATTTTCTTTTGCCCGCATCATAAAGGCCGGCGAGATAGCGATCGAGAACTGGGTGCGGCTGAAATGCCGGTTCGGCTGTCCACGCTATGGCCGCTCGCTTTGCTGTCCGCCCGCCTCTCCGGATGAGAAAGAAATGGTCGCTGTAATCTCCGGATATCGGCAAGCTCTGCTGGTTCAGGGGACTCCGCCGTCCCATTTGTTCCATGAACAGCTCCTGGCCCTTGAACGGGCCGTTTTCCTGGCGGGGTATGCCGAGGCGCTGGCTTTCGGGGCGGGCCCGTGTCCGGTTTGTCCCTCGTGCCCGGATGACGGTAGCTGCCGTTTTCCGGAAAAGGCACGGCCGTCCCTGGAGGCGTGCGGCGTAGACGTCTATCGGACTGCCCACAATGCCGGTCTTTCTCTCAGCCCGGTTCAACATCCGCAAGGCTACGTAAAGTATGTGGGACTTGTGCTTTTTGACAAGCGAGGCGGCTAGTTACTTTAAGTTTATCTTGGGAGGAAGCCATGCGAGTCCTGCTGGTCCAGGCAGTCTCGACACATGATTGCAGTGAGATGGTCTTTCCCCTCGGTCTCGCCAGGCTGGCGGCGGCGATCGGCCGTGAGCACGAGGTCCAGGGCCTGGACCTTAACCTGGATCCTTTTCCGTGGCCCGGCTTGGTGCGCACACTGGCTGCGTTCAGACCGGATGTGGTCGGTATTTCCTTTCGGAACCTCGACCCGCTGGCAGGAAATCTTATCTCTTTCGTTCCCCATCTCAAGACCCTTGGAATTCTTATCAGGCAACACGCTCCCGAAACTACCGTCGCGCTCGGTGGATCTGCTTTCACGCTCTTTGCCCGGCGCCTCATGGAGGAGGTCCCCGAGGTTGATGTCTCTTTGTCGGGTGAAGCCGATGCCGCATTTGCCTTGCTCCTTCAAAACCTTGAAACACCCGGTGCGGTCCCCGGTACTTTGTGGAGAAAAGATGGGGTTTGCGCGGCAAATAACCCGCAAATTGTCTGTTGCAGGGATCTCGACTCGCTGCCGCTGCCCGACTGGCGCGCGTTTGCGCCCGCTTATTATCAAAATCGGAACCGATATGTAGCTTTTATGGGGGTCGAGACCAAGCGCGGCTGCCCGAACAACTGCCGCTACTGCCTCTATCCTGTGCTCCAGGGCCACCGCCTGCGTCTTCGGTCCCCCGAGCGCATAGTGGATGAACTCGAAACGCTTCAGCGCGATTTTGGCATTCGCAGCGTCCATTTTACCGATGCTGTTGTGAACCAGCCGGCGGACCATCTCAGGGCTATCTGCAAGGAAATCTTGCGGCGCGGATTAGACATTGGCTGGACGGGGTTTTTCCGTGAAGACACTCTTTCGGAAAAAGAAATGGACCTGTACATGAAGGCGGGTCTTCTTACTGTCTACTTTTCCGCCGATGGGGCTTCAGACTACACGCTGGGACTTCTTGGGAAAAACCTGACTCTGGAGCAGGTGCTCCATGCCGCAAAGCTGGCTGCCCAAAGCGGGATTCTCACCGTATATCATTTTCTAGTGAATCTGCCTGGAGAGACACGCGGATCGGTCGACCAGACATACAGATTGCTGGACAGGCTGTTTTCACTTCATGCTTCAAAAGGAAATCTGGGGGCCGTGGTCATCAATAATCTCAGAATATA
Organism: Syntrophobacteraceae bacterium; assembly: GCA_052143075.1. Taxonomy (GTDB): domain Bacteria; phylum Desulfobacterota; class Syntrophobacteria; order Syntrophobacterales; family Syntrophobacteraceae; genus SbD1. Next base: position 14,992 of record JBKQTS010000211.1, read on the forward strand.
TCCGGGAACGCCGCTTACCGAAAAAATTCTGCGGGACCGCCTCATCGATCCTGGGCTGGACCTCCTTTACCCGATTTATTTTAACCCGCCGCCCCGGGACAATCTGCGCCATGAATTGGGGGCATTTTGTATGAGCCGTGGCGCCCTGAGCGCGGTGAATCGTGAATGGTGAACAGTGACTGGAAAAAACCTTCTGTTCACTGATCACTAATCACTATTCACTGGAGTTATCATGCGCATCCTGTTGCTTGAACATCCGCGAGAAGCTTCGCAAGCCCATTTCAACGACATTGCCAATACGCCCCTGTGGTCATGCCTTATGACGGGCTATGCCGGGGCCGGTCTGGTGCAGGCGGGGTTCGAGGTTGACATTGTCGATGCAGCGCGCTGGACGTCTGCGCAAACGGTGCAGTACCTGGTGGATAATCCGTCCCCGGATATTCTGGCCGTTCACGCGGTCTATTGCTGGGAGGGAACCGAGTCCCTTTTTCAGTTGCTTTCCGATCTGCGTAACCACAGGTTTGATGCGCCGATTTGTCTCTATGGCTTTTTCCCAGGTCTTGTGTGGAAAGAAATCCTGGATTACTCTCCTGCAGTCGATTACGTGATAGTCGGGGAACCGGAAGAAACCATGGTGGACCTGGCGCGATGTATTGAAGCCGGAATCGAGGCCCGGGTGAAAGGCGTTGCTTTAAGGTCCTGTGGGAAAGCATCGTTTCCCCGCATGCGAGGTCCGATCGAGTCGCCGGACAGACTTGCGTTTCCTCTGAGACCCTCCCTGGACTCGGAGCAAACCGTTAGCGTGCTGGCAAGCCGGGGATGCTACAATCACTGCTCTTTTTGTCTGGTCCCCTCTCTGGACCAGGGGGAGACCATGTGGCGGGGACGCTCACCGGAAAACGTTGCCGCTGAGATCTCGGAGCTCGTTTGCCTGGGGAAAAAAGACTTTTACTTCGTAGATCCCAATTTCGTCGGTCCCGGCAAGGCTGGAAAAGAAACCGCAGTTAAGCTCGCATGCCGGTTGGCGGATCTGGGAATCAGCTTCGGCATGGAGACAAGGGCGAACGACGTTACATATGGTCTCATGCGGGAACTGGTGGAAGCCGGCCTCACCAGGCTGCTCCTGGGCATTGAAAGCGGCAGGCCGGAGGTTTTGAAGCGGCTTGGCAAGCATGCGAGCGTCACCGGCAACGAACGGGCCATCGCGGCTGTCCGTGAGGCTGGGCTGGAGCCGGAGATCGGCTTTATCATGTTCGACGCCGCCAGCACACTCGATGACATTCTCCAGAACCTTAAGTTTCTTCAGCGCAACAGGCTTCTCGACCGTCTGGGGAGGACCGCCAACCTTCTCTACCATGATCATGTAGCGTTTAAGGGAACCCCCGGCTACCAAAACGCTCTTCAACGGAAAATGCTCCTCCCGCAGGGCTTGTTCGGGTTCGAAGGGCTGCTGCTCTACCAGGATTTCAGGGTGGGGTGGCTGGCCGGGCTTATGAAGAGGATCTGCCATTTCCTCCTGAAGGAAATGGAAAAACCTTCATCACCTGTTTACTGGGTGGAAGAGTCTGTACAAAATGAGCCCTATCGGGCAGCAAACGATCAACTCGTGGAAATCTTCGAAAGGCTGCTCGGTTTTGCAGAAAAGCTCAATTGTCCGCCGGATGCAAATTGGACGGAGGGATTGCTTTCCAGGCTGATGGATGAACTGCGGAGAACGTTTACAGGAATTTGCGGCCCACACGTGCAATACGTCCGGAACAAGCAGGAGCAATCCCCGAAAAAGGTGTTCAGGAACTATGAAGGCGCAAAGCGGCCCTGCTGATGGCTTACTCAGTTCAAAGCTCGAAGAGATTTCTCTCCCGGCGCTCAAACGGAGTTTTCCTTTCCGTCTTGCCACGACCTCCTATATTTTCCCCGCAGCGATTCTTCCTAACATCCGATTGCTGGGCAGGTACTTTGATGAGGTGGAACTCGTGCTTTTCGAAAGCGGACAGGAGCACAATCTGCCCACGCCTGGCGAGATCCGCCAGATGGCCGGTCTTGCTTCGGATTTAGACCTGGCCTATAACGTGCACCTGCCTTCAGACCTGTTTTTTGGTGACCCTGACCCCGCTTTGCGGCGGAAATTTTGCGAAACGGCTTTCTCCTTTTACGAGAGAACTCTTCCCCTTGCCCCAACTTTCTACATTTTGCACCTGGACAGCAGAAAGGCTGATGAAACGGTGGAACCGGACAGGTCCGCATGGAGGGACCGCGTGGGTGAGTCGCTCCAGGCGATGCAAATCAAGGGGATCGAACTGCGGCGGGTTGCCGTGGAAAACCTCGAGTACCCTCTGCAGCTCATTTCTCCCTTTGTGGAAGCCTTTGATATGTCCTTTTGCCTCGACGTAGGGCACCTGCTCCGATACGGGCATGATGTGGCAGAGCAGATGGCGTCGTTTCTCAAAATGAGCTCGGTGGTGCATCTGCATGGAGTCGATAACGGAAAAGACCACACCGGTCTCGATCGGATTGCGCCCTCTGAATGGGCAGTCATCTGCAAGAGCCTTGAAGGATACGACGGGTGTATATCTCTGGAAGTCTTTTCGGTCGATGACCTTAGCGTTTCGCTCAACAGAATGCAGGAAATAGTTAGAAAGGAAGAGCTGCGATGAATATTGGGGAGATCGTCAAACAGATTCAACCGGTCCGGAACGAATGGGTGGAGAGAGCCCGTGAGCACACGGCACATCTTGCAATTCCCCTTCGCGCCCTGGGGCGGTTGCACGATATTGCGGAACGCATTTGCGGCATTTTGGAGACCCTCGAACCCGACGTTGCCGCCAAGGCATTCCTGGTTATGGCTGGAGACCATGGGGTTGCATCCGATGGTGTGAGTGCTTTTCCACAGGAAGTGACCGGCGAAATGGTGAAGAATTTTTTAAAGGGCGGCGCCAGTATCAATGTTTTAGCACGCCAGGTTGGAGCAGAAGTGATGGTGGTGGACATGGGAATCATCCCCGACGTTGACCCGGGTCATTCCGATGGACGCAATAAGTTCCATGTATGCAAAGTGGACCGGGGCGCCGGCAACATAGCCAAAGGACCCGCCATGAGTCTCAAGCAGGCGGAGCTTTCAGTCCTGCACGGCTTCAAGTTGGCCTCGGAACTATTTTCCGCCGGCGCCCGGCTCCTCGGAACCGGTGATATGGGGATCGGCAACACGACTCCCTCGGCCGCCCTTGGCGTGGTCCTGACGGGAACTGCCGTGAATCAGATGGTGGGTCGCGGGACGGGAATCGATGAGATTTCCCTGGAAAATAAGCGTAAGATCGTACGGCAGGCTATTGAAATAAACCGCCCGAATCCCGCAGACGGCTTGGATGCCCTGGCCAAAGTGGGAGGGTTCGAAATCGGGGGCATCGCTGGGTGCATTCTGGCCGGCGCCTACCACAGACGTCCTGTCGTAATTGACGGGTTCATCTCCACTGCCGGGGCCCTCGTTGCGCACTCCCTGTGCCCCGCTGCCGTGGATTACCTCTTTGCCGGGCATTGCTCGCAGGAAGCCGGACATAGGAGAATGCTCGATCACCTTGGGCTCGAGCCCATACTCGACCTGCGTATGCGTCTTGGGGAAGGCACCGGTGCTGCCCTGGCAATGGGCGTAATCGAGGGTGCAGTGCGGGTTTTTAACGAAGTGCTCACTTTTGAGGATGCCGGAGTCTCCAAACAGTGAACAGAACAAAAAACTAAAAACTCAAAACTCAAAACTCAAAACTCAAAACTGAAAACTACTAGATGTGGCGCCGATTCACCATTGCCCTGTCCTTTTTGACTATCTTTCGTCTGCCTGTTTCCGGGGAGATAACCTCCCGTGATTTGGGAAGGTGTTATGCATGCTTTCCTATTGTGGGTCTGCTAATCGGCCTGGCTACCTGTTCGATGGTAGTGCTGTTTCAAGCCGTTATGCCTCCGCTTCTCCTTGCTGCCTGGGTCTGCGCCTTTATGACGTTCGTTACTCGAGGGTTTCATCTGGACGGACTGGCGGATTTGGCCGATGGGCTCGGTGGAGGGTTTACTCCCGAAAGGCGGCTTGAGATTATGAAAGACAGCGCAACCGGCGCGTTCGGTTCCCTCGCCCTGGTCCTGGCGATCCTCCTGAAAACGAGCGCCATTTACAGTCTCATTACGGCAAAGAGTTGGATTGCTTTGGCGATTGTTCCGGCCGTGAGCCGTTTCGCAATCGTTGTAAGCGCGTATAAAAGCTCGTGCGCTCGAACCGGAGGTCTTGCCAAATCGAGTATCGAAGATGTGACTCGAGGCACAGTCCTGGCTGCTGCTTCATTTGCCGTCGTTTTCACCCTGCTCCTTGCTCCAAAGCTCGCCCCGGCTTTAATAGGAGCAGCCATAATGTGCTCGCTCCTGGTCCGGGCACTGGCGCACCGGCTTCTCGGCGGTGTCACTGGAGACGTCCTCGGCGCAGTCAACGAAATTACGGAAATTCTGCTTCTAACATTGTCGGCCTGCCTGGCAGACCGCTTGTGAGAGATTGGACCAGGTCCGGGGCAGGCTCTCGCGGCGTCAATCACCGTTCGCCAATCTCCACACCCCGCGCAGACACACGGAAATTCCGCACTTCGCGGATGGGCGAGGAGAATGGATATTTTTTTACAGGGACAAAAAATCTCTTTATTCTTATTTCGAAAAATCCGATTGGATTAATGTCTCGTAATCACAAGAGGGGGGCCATGAAGCCTGGGTTTCCCTTTGTTTGGGCAGATTGTTAGGGCGTAGAAAAAAAATTCTTTTACAAAATTTAATTTGACATATGCATGGTGACCGTATTATAGGCGAACTTGTGCGGCGGCTTTTTCAAAAGGGGGCTAACTTCGAGTCGAGCTTGCCGTCGTTTTGCGCATTGGCGTTACCCTTTCCCGAAGGCAGTCTTCATAAGGCGGGCTTCGATTTCGCGGGGACTGACTGATCGGGGCTGAAAGGAGGTGGTGTGAGAGAAGCCGCCCGTGTTCGGGCGCAAACAGAACCAGTTGGAGGGGCACCGAATCACTGGCCCTGTTTTGAAGAATGCTAACTTTTTAACAATTCGAGGGGGAAGAGATGAAGAAATTTCTATTGGTAATGTGTTTTTCCATGGCAGCGGTGATGATGTTCACCCCTGCCTTCGCAATGGAGGCTGGTCCTGTACATGGGTCCGGCGGGGACGAAGGATTGGCCGCCGGGGCGCTGCCGCCTGCAGGCTTTTATTTCATTAACGACTTTGTCATTTTGCCGACCTTGATAACTCACGGGCCTATATTTGACTACAATTTCAATGGTGGCCCTGTTCCAACCCACGTGGGCCCAGTGATGAACGGAGAGGGCATCAGTAACGAGAAGCTTATAGCGGTCGTTGATGCTCCCATTCTGCTGTGGGTCCCGGGATGCAAGTTTCTGGGCGCCGATTATGGCGCTGCCATAGCTGAGCCGTTCGACTACACGAACTTGAACGTACAGGTTGGGGGATTTAATTTCGGAGGCGGCCCCCTTGGTAATACTAACACTTTTGTTGGTGGCGCTCAGTTGGGAGCATCCAACACTGTTTTGGTTCCCTACATCTTGTCCTGGCATCTTCCCTGTGATTGGCGCATAAAGACCGCTCTCTCGATTGTTGTTCCCGATGCGACGACCAGTACCGGTGACAGAATTAGGGCGACTGATGCCGTTACAGGTCAAGCATTCTCGCAAAGAGCTAATCCAGACGGAGGCATCTACGCGGAATCCGGACAGAATTTCTGGTCCTTTACCCCGGAAATTGGCATAAGCTATCTGCACGCCGGCTGGAATTTCAGCGCAGACTTCTTTTTCTCTTTCAGCACAAAGAACAGCGACACGAACTACCAATCGGGCGACATTTTTGCGGCCGACTACACTATCACCTATACCTGCGGCAAATGGACGTTTGGTCTTGGCGCATATGAGCAAAATCAGATCAGTGACGACAGCTTCGTTCAGCCCAGCGGTTTTATTGGCGCCTATGGGCTCCCGGGAGACGGCCTCTACCACAGCCAGCCCGGGACCAAACTCACCGCGTATGGTATCGGGCCGATCGTTGGCTACAATTTCGGTCCGTGCAGCCTGATGTTTGTTTACAACGTTCCGCTTGATAGCGACAATCTCGCCAACGGCGAGAGTTTCCTCGTTCGCCTCGTAGTCCCACTCGGGAAATTAGGGATGTAAAAGATCGACAAGCTTGGAACGGTTGCGCCCCGCAGGGGC
>JBKQTS010000212.1:0-9591 GCA_052143075.1 Syntrophobacteraceae bacterium
AGAGCCTCTCGGGTCAACTCTTGATGCGATAACGTCAGTGCTTTCATCGTCCCCCTCCGTCAATGAGTTGGAGACAGGATGCGAGAAATTGTCAATTATGTCAACTTATTTACCGCGCTTACTATAAAACCCGGTCGAGCTGAGTTTGGCTAATTTGTGAGCCTCCGATATGGAGAACAACCGGCGGCTTTTTCCCGACATATTTCAGAAGTTGTTTGGAGTGCATGCCGGAGAGAAACTCGATCGATAAAGTGGTCCGAACCGGCCGCATCCTCATGCAGACAAGTAAGATCGTCGCTCCATCCAGTGTCTTTGGAGCAGTACTTCAGAACGCGGCAGAAATTGTTTCCGGCCTGAAAATCGTTCCCCATCCATTGTGGATTCGGTTTACCGGGTTCATGGGATGGCAGAATAAATGGGAAACTCATAAATTCACTTTACGATCGACAATGTACATGGGCCGACGCTTCACCTCGTCATAGATCCGCCCGACATATTCACCCATCACACCTAGTGAGAGAAGCTGCACTCCCGAGAAAAACGTAACAACAAGGACTGTAGTTGGCAGACTTGGCGAGACTTCCATCCCGATGAGCTTCTGGAAAACAGACCACGCACCGAGCAGAAAACTGAACCCGGAGAGAATGAGACCCGCCTGGGACAAAAACTGTAATGGCCTGTTGCCGAAGCTGATAAGACCGTCGAGCCCTACTTTTAGAGAGCCCGTGAACCGGTTATAATTGCCTCGGCCATGGGCGCGTTCATCTCGGTCATATTCGATGAAGGCCTGGCTAAAACCCACATAGGCAACCAGCCCGCGCAAGAATCCGTGGCACTCCCGCAGGCCCCGAAGCTCTTCGATAACCCTGCGGGTCATGATTCTGAAATCCCCCGTATCGCGAGGAATCTGCACGTCACTGAGCTTATTGATGGCGTAGTAGCCGAGTTTTGAGACTATTCTCTTCGGCAATGTTTCGCCTTTGCGCGAGCGGCGCTTGGCGAGGACTACTCCATGTCCCTCTTTCAGCTTTGCATACATTTCCACGATTAGTTCTGGAGGATCTTGCAGATCTACGTCTATAACCACACAAGACTGTCCGGTGCAAGCCATAATTCCCGCCATTGTCGCAGCGGCCTGGCCGAAGCGTCTGGAGAAAATAAGCAGCTTGATACTATGATTTCGGTTGATTTCTTCGAGAATCACTTCTTCTGTGCGATCCGGAGAAGGGTCGAGACAAAAGAGAATCTCGTATGGAACGTCCATGGTGTCTAGAATATTTTCCATTCTGGAGAGAAAGGACCGTATATTGGATTCTTCCTTATATACGGGGACCACAACGGACAACTCGGGACTCTTTGCTGCCGGTTCGTTTTTCATTATCTGTTACACTCCGATCCTGCAATGGCTTGGATGAATTCGATCGCCTCACTCGAGATCGACTTCTGGTAGATACTGGACCTCCTGGATGGTAGTCTTCACCTGTTCTTGAACGTTACAAGTTTATTCAACATGAAGTTCACACTCGTATACACTGGCATTGCTAGCAACTGGGCATAGTCGGTATTGATACTCATCTTTTCTTTCATTAATACGAGGGCGCCCAGTTGTATAAGATAGCATAACCCGAATACCGCCACAAACAATACCACCTCTAGGCCAACGTTTCCCTTGCTTCGAAAGGTCCACTTTTTATTGAGCACAAAGCTGTTGAGAAATCCGAGCAAATACCCTATCCAGTTCGAAAGGACGTAATGCACCATTAAGCCTTTCATAAGAACAAATATCACTGTCAGTGTGATCCCGGTATTGAGCACTCCTACGATACCGAATCTCATCGCCTGCACAATTGTGGTGCGTAGGTATAGATTTGCAGATAGGTAGTTGTAAATGCGCATCTGACACTGCAATCTACAAGGTAGGTTGACAGTAATAAATATGCTCTCTAATTACTAAGAATCTAAAATATCCTAGGTGCGATTCACGGTATTGTAACCGTTTAGGCTGGTATAAACGAAGTCGCACTATACCTCAAAACAAAACCCAATACAGGGGTGGCGCCATCGATCGATATGACATCTCCAAATCGTCCTTGGTTACACGAATGTTGGGGCTACCCCTATAAAGGACTATCTCCACCTCGTCATAGACGCATGCAACCAGCGATCAGGAAGTTCTCTGCGCCGGAACTGGTCAGAAACGACTCGAAGCCGGCTGAACAACGGATACATCCACTGCGGAATGCGGGGATGAGGTTCATACGAAAACAGCGGTTCTCCTGCCTTTCGGTAGGGACTGATCTCAGCCAGCGATTCGATATCATCGGGTAGTTCAATCACAAGATCACCCGGATTGGGCTCACTGCCAGCGTGACATATAAACTTTTTATGTTCGACGCAGGGCCCGTCCTTCGTGAAAGGCATGCTTACAATGATAACATCTCCTGGAGCAGCAGGTTCAGCCGTGGTTTCATATCCTTCCACACGGATACCGCGATAGACGAGGTAAGAGGCAAATTCCGTGACTGGGTATGCGTGCGAAAATGGGAAAAAGAGTCTCTGAACATGACTCGCACGGCTCTGCGATAGGACAATCGCGTCGGCTAATTCAGCTTTTGCGTGGATAATGTTCTTGCGCTCGAATTCGCAAAAAGCTGAAAGTGACATGCCTTGAAGTAATACAGCAACTACCAGAACCAGTGTCGCCGCCTTGCTCCTCCAGCGCATCTTTCCCCATGACAGAACGGCGATCCGGCCGACATAGAGCACCGCGATAAAGTCCAACGGGGCCAGATAGCGGGGCGCGCACAAGCGAAGATAGATGTAAGATACGAAACACAAGACGCCGCCGAATGCCAGTCCGTCCCACAACGGCAACGGCGCCACCCTGCGTCGTAGGATCAGGTAGGCCCTTCTCAGCACAACGGCAACAAACACCCATACCAATAGGTCAAGTTCTACGTAGTCAAGCAACACTTTGACTAATGGAAACCGCATCATGTGAGCGTATTGCATGTTTGGGTGGTGCATCATTACCGCCGCATAATAAAGCAAGAAAAGCAGCCCTAAAGAAAAGAGGCACAGGTCCAAGCGACTTTCCCGGTCCCGAATTCGACTGTAGTCCCAGCCGCTCCCGTCGGCTCGCCGGCACCGCAATATCAGCCTCCCAATCGCAAATCCCAAGAGCAGCAAGAAGGCGGTCTCCTTGTAATAGATCATGATCTGCGCACAAATCGCTGCCGCCACCGCCCATGCGCTGGACCCGGTCTTTCCGAAGAGTTTAACGAAGAACACTAGGCAGGCCAGCCAGAACACAAAGTTTCGATCCGGGAAAACTAGTCCGGTGAAGCAGGTGACGGTGCTTGGGAGAATAAGGACAAGGGCTGTGAGGGCCAATCGCGCTGTGATGCTCAATTCATCGTCTAAAAGGAAAAGAATGCCGGCCACGATCAGAAGCTGAACTATGGGCATGACGTGGTATCCCACAACCGAGCCTGTAAAGTTACTTATCAGGTTGAACTCCTGATAGCCCAACGGGAAAAAACGCCCATTCCCGGGCCAGATCATCGGCGCCAGGTAGTGTCCTTTGAGCGTAAAAAGCGTGAAAAACGATGCGTCGTAGTCGGCGAAGTCTTCCCATTTTAGAGATAACACGATGTAGCCCGCCAGGAGCAGGACTATAAGCGTCAGCGCAGCGACGACGCTACCCGAAAGAGCGTATCGCCGCGCCCGAGTGATCGCTGTCACCTTGTCCTTCTGGACCGTCGGAGCCGCCGCGTGGCCAACCACCCACTCCACGCCGACCGCTGTTAGCCCTGTCGCCAAGATCCATATTGGCAAAAACAAACCAGGTGCCGATCCCGACAACATTGCCCACCATATTTCTTTAATCATCTGCAGAAGAGATGACGTCATTCAATGCCTCCGCGAGCTATAAATGGGTTCATGTTTGAGCAGGCGGCATATTGGGCACACCTTCTCACGAGGGTATTTCTTCAGCGGCTGTGGCCACCCCGTGTGATTTGAAGACAGAGGTCAAAATTGGCCATCATCTCCTATACGATTATCTGGTTGGCAAAGCGCAGTGTGTTCGTCTTCGCGCCCTTGTTTAGCGATTCATCCGAAATCTGTTTCACACTGCAAGACCGCAGCCAGAAAAACCGGACTTGGGCAGCTTGCTCTCCCGGCCAATGGCTCACCGATCGCGAACCACATACTTTTAGCCGAGCGTCTGGCTTAACACTAGTCTACGAATTAGAGCTTTGGGGTGGCGCAACAAATCCATTAACTCCCATAATACATATCTTGTTAGCTTAGCCCGGCTTAGCCTGTGTCCTGCACTCCGCAACCCCTCGTTATGATAATCCCAGAACGATTTATCCTGTCCGTACACAAGTGCATTAGCCAGCACCTTATAATATCTGTCTGTGAGAATTTCGAGGCGTTGATTGTATTCAGGAGTTTTCAAATATTTAGGCCCATATTTCATCAAACCGAGAAGTGCAATCAAAATATATGGAGACAAATGGCGTATTCCCGACGATATCGATTCGTTGTTGACTCGAGTGAAGGTCAAGACCTGATGGACGAAGCCAAAGTCACAATTTTTCAGCAGCTCGTAACAAATTTCAATGTCCTCATAAATACTATTCTCATTATAGAATGGGTCTCGGTTTCGAATAAGTTCACTGCGGATCAAAAGTGACGTCGGGGTCCCCAACACATACTCATCGGGGTGGAGCAACAGTTGCCACCTGCAGAGATCAGCCCCTGACATGAATGTACTTGGGTACGGAAGCCCACCCCCGCAGGGATGTGTACCCAGAAGCCAATAAGATCCCACTACTCCCACAGTCGGATGTGCCTCGGCAAGCTGAACCATCTGCATTATACATTCAGGGAATATCCAATCATCTGCCTGGACAATTTTACAATATTTGCTCACCGGCGAGATCTGTCGAAGCGCATGGTTATAGTTTTGCTGCTGACTCAGAAATCGATCGTTGTTAATGACTCGAATCCGAGATTCCACCAGGGCATACTTTTGCGCAATTTCCATAGAACGGTCAGCAGAGCAATTATTGACCAGTATGTATTCCCAATTTTGATAGGATTGCCTAAGCACACTCTCGATGCATTCGGCCAAAAAGGGCTCCGTATTATAAAACGGAGTTACTACGCTTACGAAAGGACACGAATCCATATCTTCCCCCTGCACCCTGAACGCCTCTACATCCACCTTGAATTGGTTTAGATGTCCCACCGCTTGAACGCTCTTATAATTCCATCAGCAGTCCGGTCGGCGAGTGCAGAAATGGTTAGTGCCGGGTTAGCTGCTCCTGCGGTAACAAAGACACTCCCGTCTCCAATAAACAAATTAGGAACGTCATGGCTACGACACCACGGGTCTACAACGGAATTCCTTGGATCACTGCCCATTCTGCAAGTGCCCAGGTAATGTGATGAATTTCCCGGGATGCACTTCTCGACAGCAACTTCTTTAGCACCGGCGGCCTCGAGTATCTCTTTGAGGCACGACGCCATCGCATCGATCATGGCCAGATCGTTTCCATGATGGTTGTTGGTAATACGCGGTACAGGTAAGCCATAGATGTCCTTAAAGACAGGATCCAGAGCAACCTGATTGCGTTCGTCGGGCAACTGCTCCCCGTCGGTAGCTAGACCGACCTGGCGGCCAAACAATTCCTCGACGCGTTTCTTGTGTTCTGCTCCCCAACCTGGAATTCTACTTGCCACCGACAGAGGCCATTGGCCATCATTTTCCACGGAAATAGTCCATCCTCGAGCAAAACTATTTTGTGTTTTTGTTGCATAAAAATCCTGCATGATGCCACCCGTTGGAACGCCTCGCCAGGGATCCAGCCGTTCAGAGAACCGTCCATAGGCAAAAATGGACAAGTGCTCAGTGAAAAACTTACCAACAAGTCCACTGGAATTAGCCAATCCGTCGGGAAACCGGCTTGATGTACTCAGCAACAGCAGCCTGGGTGTCTCGACGGCGTTGCCGGCAACGACAACGCCGCGCCCATGGATTTCTCTTTCCTGGCCTTCGCGATCTAAGTATATTACGCTGCGTGCTTGACCTTCCTGCCCAATAGTAATCTCACGCGCCATACATTCAGTGCGAATATCTACTCTGCCGGTGGCCTCGGCCTTGGGTATGTAGGTAACATCTATACTTGACTTTGCGGAAATCTTACACCCCAATCGGCACGTCCCGGCGCCAATGCATGCCGGTCTGCCATTCCAGTCTTTTGTCGGGATTGCCAGCGGCTCGCGCACCAGGTGCAATCCAAGCTTATCAGCCCCACGTTTTACGATCTTACTGGCTAAATTGAATTCGTGCGGAGGTGTCGGGTATGGCTTTGAACGAGGCGGATCAAACGGGTTTGCAAGCTCGCCATCTGGTCCGGATACTCCCAACTCATATTCCACGCGCGTATAGTAAGGTTCGAGATCTGCATATTCAATCGGCCAATCATCAGCCACCCCGTCTTCACTCCGTACCCGAAAATCAGATTCGTGCAGTCTAGGAGACATGGCATGATAATGAAGCGTGGCACCGCCCACACCTTTGACCCGATTATAATGAAATTGCGTTGCTCCACCGGAAGTATATGAATCCCTGCGCGCGTCACGGGGCGCAAAGACATTGGCTGCTCGCACTTCGAAATCAGGCATCTCTGTAGGGTAATCATTATAAGGATTGTAACGCCTTCCGGCTTCAAGCACCACCACCTTTATTCCTGATTCACCCAGTTCTTTGGCGATCACACCTCCGCCGGCCCCTGAACCGATAACGATCACATCGGTAGTGTCTTTTTTCAAATCCAGGTACGCCAAATGACCCTCCTACACATCAGTTGCCACTGGAACCCGACTGTATTGACTAATAATTAATCGGTGAAAAGCCCCTCATTTCTTTCGCCGATTGCGTAAATGCCGGCACAATCTGAAAAAGATCACCCACTATCCCGTAGTCAGCAACGCCAAAAATAGGAGCATGCGGATCTTTGTTAATTGCAACAACACAGCCGGCACGGGCTATTCCAACCAAATGGTGGATTTCACCAGAGATTCCGCAAGCAATATAAAGTTTAGGCGCCACTGATTGTCCTGAACTCCCAATCTGATGATCCTTTGGAAGCCAACCATTATCAACGACAGGTCGTGAAGCCCCGACAGACGCTCTCAAAGCCTTTGCCAAATCAAAAATAATCCTGAAATTCTCTTTACTTCCAAGGCCGCGTCCTCCAGCAACAATAATTTCTGCTTTCTGTAAATCTATTGTCCCTTGAACTCCTCGTATGATTTTCAACACTTTTCTCTTCAGAATTAGTTTATCCGATAGAGCAATGTTGAGTTTTAATACATTGGGAGATCCCGCATCAGTTAGTTCACCTTTCTTAAATCTCCCTTGTTGTATTGCAATCAGATAAGGCGGATCACCTTTCAATAGTATTTCCTGATTTAACTTTCCATTATACACACTTCGCACGAGAGCGATTTTATCTGATTTTATGTGCACTTCGATGCAATTTGAAATAAGGGGCTTATGCATCATCGAGGCAAGTCGCGGGGCAAAGTCCATTGATTGATATGAATGCCCCATGATTACAAGGAGAGGAGATACCTGTTGGATCGCCTGCATCAATAAATCACAATATACCTCAGGAGTGTAACATTGAGATGATTTATGTGAAATATACAAAACCTCTAAGCCCGTTTTCACAGCAATTTCAACTACAAGATCGTCGATTTCACTTCCGATAATTGCTATACAAATTGAGAGATCATCCTTACCTGCCAACGTCTCTGCAAGACCTATCGCTTCCCAGGAGATGCTCGCAAGCTTTCCTTCCCAATGCTCAGCCACAATCAAAATTTTACGAGTCATTAATTATTCACACCATGGGTAGAGATTAGATGATTGCATAATTGTGACGAACTAAACCGTAAGCTCCAAAGGGCAAGTAGATTTCTGGTCAAATAAGTTTTTATAGTTCCCTGATCGTCCCAGTTTTGGAATCACAGTATCTTGGCATCTTGCCTCAACTTGTCTATCAACGCATGAGTAACCTCTTTTACTGAACCTTCCAGTATAACCGTGTTTTTTCTCTTCTCCGGGAAATAAAATTTGCTATCCGCTACTTTAAGCCCCGGACAGCTTGGTACCGAACCAGGTCCCTTTGGCGATACTGTGCGGATCTCTTTCTTTCTAGCCTGCAATATCCCTTTCAAGGTAGCACGCCCTAATTCTATTGAACTGGTATGAATTGTCAGGACCGCTGGCAATGTGATCTCAGCCCGCTCAACAGTGTTATTCTCCAGTTCTCGTTCGACCGCTGCCGTCACCCAGTTCTTGTCCACATCAACATTTGTAACAATGGTTCCATACGCGACTTTCAATATGTAAGCGAGTATTACTCCGGTCTGCCCCCAAGCCAAATCAGTTGACTCCACTCCCGTAAGCACGAGGTCATATTTCTCATCATTGATTGCATTGGCTATTATCCTGGCTGACAGAAATGGGTCGGCATTGTCCAAGCAGGTAAAATCAACGTGGATTGCCCTGTCTGCTCCCTTTGCCAAGGCGTCCCTAAGAATGTTCAAGACCCGTTTATTACCCACTGAGAGAACAGTTACTTGCGCTCCCTTGTTGCGTTTCAAAATCAACGCCTGTTCCAATGCATAAAGATCGGTTTGGTTGGTTTCATAATAACCGGTCTCATCCTTTACCCTGCCTGAGTCGCCGATTGTGTAAAAGGACTCTTTGCCGGGAACTTGCTTCAGGCAAACGAGAATCCGTCGCTCTCCATCCTGTGCAGGTGAGCACGTGGGAATCATTGGGGAGTCGTCACTTGTGATCCTTCTCTCGGAGAGGTCAGGGTAACCAAGAGGCATCGGCGGGCCGTCGTAGCCCAACCAGATCCAACTCACTTCACACGTGTAAAAAACGTGAAGCACATCGCTTACCAGGAGTTGGAAAAAATCCCCCGCATCGAACAACCCCTTTCGTGCGTAAACCAGAACTCTGAATTTTCTACTTAGCTTCTTAAACAATGTGGTATTCTTGGTGAGGTTTTGGTACTCGAGGTCTATTAACTTCATCACGCTCAACTGATCCCGTTCGGCCAAATCGATAAATGTCACTCCATATTTTAGTATCGCCCATTGATCAATGGAGTACATGCCAAGTGAATATGCTGGTTTTCGCCAGGATGAATTTCCTACGATGGACTCGAGGGTATTGACAACTTCGGTGTCCTGCGCACCAGGGCTTGTCTCATCGGATGGCACTATCAATGAAGCTAAAGCTGTTAGCAGAGCAGACTCATCTGGGGTAAACCAGGATACTCCATTTTTGGATCTCTCACTATTAAGTTTTGCAACTTTTCTAGCATGTCGAAGTGCTAAGAATTTCCTGAGATATTGAAATATTGATTGAGGAATCGCGAAGAGCATATCAGCCTGGATTATGCGTGAGCATGCGTGAAAATTATACTGCGTTCACTCCAACCATATGATATTGTGTCGCAAATTCGTCAAAGGGAGGGCAAGCTGCATGCGCGC
>JBKQTS010000213.1:0-13899 GCA_052143075.1 Syntrophobacteraceae bacterium
TGATAAACTTTCCCATGATCTGCCTCCTTGGTTGTGGCGCTGGTTTGGGTTTGTTTCCGTTTCCAGATTAACCCACGTTTGCAAGGGGCAGATCATTTTTCTTATCCGTCATCCATTATGGCTACGAGTTACGAGCCCTTTCATGGTGTAAGGTGTCCCGCGGGTCATTGGTCACTGAATGGAAAATAACGGTTGTAAACAGATTCAGGGATTAAGGACCAAGATCGGCAGCCCCGGATTACTATGGCTGCAAAGCTTTTCTTTTTCTTCCTTTGTCTGCACGAATACAAATCCATCGCCTGGTTTCAACTTGCCTAAGGCCAAGTCGGGATGATCCTTTTCAGAATGAGAACAACAACGAGTTACAAATTACCGCAACCTAAAATTCTGTGAAAAATGGACTCCAACCATTCCAGGCTGATTGAGCTAAACCCGCAACCAGTAACATGCGGTCAGGGCTCCGTCGCCAAACGCACAATGGCGGCGCGTGCCGCCAGTTTCAGTCCGGCGAGTTCATTGTGTTGCGGGCGAGATTTGGCGAGATAGAGCATCAACCCCTGCAGTTGCGCCACTATCAGCGCGCCCCGCAGTTCGGTTTGGGTCGCCGAGAGCTCTGGCGCGAGAGAGCGGATAAGGTTGCGGAAAACCTTACGCCCGCGAGTCAACATCTTGTCGAGGACTTCCGCCGCGAAGGAGTTACGGTTGGCGAGAGCAAATAGTTCGCACAGCACGCCATTCGATTCGGAGGTGCTGAGTTCATCAAGGAAGTAGTCAATGACGGCCGCGAACTTTGCGAGCCGCGAGCCGCCGGCCTCCGACTCAACCTGGCGATCGACGAACGCCTGGTAATCCTGCAGGGTTTGCAGCAGCAGAGCTTCGAGCAGTGCGTCCTTGCTAGGGAAGTAGTGCTGGACGGTAGACAGATTGACGTCGACCCGCGCTGCGACGGTTCGCATCGCCAGACCGGCATAGCCCTCGCTGGCAAAAATCGCGCGGGCCGCTGCAAGGATGGCGCGGGCGCGTTCGTAGCCTTTGCCGGTGGTTTCCGATTCCTTGCTACCGAGGGCGGTATCTACGCTTACGTTCATGCCTGTATGCTTTCCGGATAGGGGTGAGCGATGGATTATTACCCATGTTGACATCAAGGATATATGTGCTATAGTTGCACAATAGGTCACGTGACCTATTGTGCAACCCCGAAATTTTGCCGGGAGAGAGGCATGTTTCCGCGCACCTTATTTCCAAGTATATCAGATTCTCCGCTTTTCCGCGACCCTGTACGATACCCTTTACGGCGCTACATGGAGACCAACGTGATGCCGCATCATGAGTGCCAGGAAGGGAAGGGCTGCGTAGACAGAGGGGCGTGGGCGAAGGCAGGCGCGTCGGGATTCCTTTGCCCGAGTATGCCAGAAAAAGACAGAGGGGGCGGTGTCGATATTTCAAACAGCGCCATTTTTATGGAAGATCAGTTTCGCATCGGAGCTGGGATTCTCAGCTTCAGTCCGCACTCAGAGATTGTCGGTCCCTACATCCTACACCACGATAGCGAATACCTAAAATCGCCATATCTGCCCACGCTTGCCAGCGGCAAGATGATCGGCGCTATCTCCATGTCCGAGCCCGGCGCGGGCTCGGACATGGAGGAGGCAAAAACTGCGACGGTACGGGACGGCGAACTTTACAGATTAAACCGCTCGAAGACCTTTATCAACAACCATTGGCATCGCGACTTGGTGATCGTCGTCGTCAAACGAGATCATGAAGTAACTGATCAGCCGCAGCTTTTGAGAGGGAAGGAATAGAACATGGAAGCTTACATTTACGACGCCGTGCGCACGCCGCGAGGCAGGGGCAAGAAGGACGGCGGGCTACACGGCACGACGCCGCTCGAACTGGCGGCGGCGGCGAAGCTATGTCCCGTGTACCCATGGGCTCGCATGGCGAAGCCTGGCCGATAGATCCGCCCATTGCGATCAAGACATGCTTCGTGCCACAGGGTGTGTCGGCCGCAGTTTAGCCTCAATGGATTTTTGTCTTGGCGCAAGGATCCGCCTTAATAGGAGACTATACAAATGGAACAAATGTCAACTGATCTCAAGAGTAAGCTCGTAATAAAGGCAGTTCGCAATGTACGAAGGGGAGACGTTAAAGAAGAAGCTGAGCGAGGCATGTACCGCCCGGGGATAACCCTTGATCTTCACAGATCAAGATGGATGACCGACTCGTATAAGAAGACAGACGGCGAGCCAATGGTTCTCAGAAGAGCAAAGGCATTCGAAAATACGCTGAGTAATATGGATATCTATATCCAGGAATGGGAGAGGATCGTCGGCAGCCACGCTGCCACTCCTGAAGGACTTTACTTTGGTATAGATATGAACTGGCGTTCCGTGGAAAGGATTGTGCGCGGCGAAGACGGTCAGACACTATTAGATGATGCAGGCCGGGTCGAGCTCAAGGAGATGATTGAGTATTGGAAGGGAAAATCCATGAGTGATCGACAGCAAAAACTGTTTACTGGAGACACTCTCAAGTACTGGAAGTACGAAGGTACATTCATGTGGACCCACTGGTCTGAGTTAGGGATTCCAAATTATGAACACCTATTCAAGGTAGGCCTTAAAGGAATTATCGAACATGCTCAGAAAAGACTTGCTGAAATTGACCGAGATGTCCCTGCAGATTACATCGACCAAAAAGAATTTCTTCAGTCGGTAATTGTTGCCCAGCGAGCGGTAGTAACATTCGCCAAACGCTATGCGGAGAAAGCAAGCGCCATGGCCAAGAAGACATCCGACAGAGAACTTACAAAGCGCTTGGAAGAGATCGCTGTGAGCTGTGATTGGGTTCCTGAAAATCCGCCCCGCTCTCTTCGTGAGGCATTGCAGTTTTTTTTCTTTATCCACGTGGCAAGATATATGGAATATTCCACGCTTGGTATCGGTGTCAGATTCGACAAAGTTTTTGGGCCATACTATGAAAGAGATCTGCTTAGCGGAAAGATTACAAGGGAAGAAGGGTTGGAGCTCCTTCAGCTTCTTTGGGTGAAATTTCACGAATTGGGACTTGTCTACTCTCCCATGTTATCGGGCATCTATGGTGGAGTCGAGTCCCTGCAGGCCATTACATTGGGAGGTGTAGATAAAGACGGTAAAGACGTCACCAACGAGATGACTTACATGGTCCTTGAGACAGCGGAAACCATGAGAACACTGGAACCAAGCCTGGCCCTGCGCTACCACGACGGGACGCCAGATAAACTAATATCCAAGGTAACCGATGTTATCCACAAAGGAATGGGGTATCCATCCATATTCAACGATAAGAGCATGATACCAACCTTAATCGAATGGGGTGTTCCTCTCGAAGATGCCCGGGATTATGCCGTTACTGGATGTGTTTATATTGAAATACCGGGAAAGAATATCGTACGCAGAGCACTTGGAGCTCTTGTTCTTCCGAAATGTCTATGGTGGGCGCTCCATAGTGGTATAAATCCAGAAACGAAGGAGCAATGGGGCGCCCCGACGCTCGATCCTACCGCATTCAAATCTGTAGAGGACGTGCTAAATGCTTATCTGGAACAGGTCCGTTTCTTTTTCGGAAGGCATAACACAATAGAGAATATTAGCCGATCCCTTCATGAAAAATATCTTCCAAGACCTTTTTATTCAGGTGTATTAGACGGCTGTATCGACAAAGGGCAGGACTCAAGGAAATGGGCATACCCGTCCATGGTTCACGATTTTGTCGTCATCATAGGAACGACAAACGTTGCCGACTCAATTGCGGCGATTACGAAAGTTGTTTTCGAGGAAAAGAAAATCACCATGTCCGAACTTATAAAGGCCATGGACAACAACTGGATTGGGTATGAAAACATCCGGGAGATGATGATTCAGGCGCCAAAATATGGAAACGACGACGACTTTGTCGATGAGATTGCCGTGGAGGTCCATCATACGACATCCGCCGTATTGAGAGAATTCAAAGATCGCTTTGGGAATTCATTGCGGGGGGACGGAAGCGGTGTTTCAGCAACATACGGTCTTGCCTTTCACACACCGGCCACACCTGACGGGCGAAAGAATTCCGACCCATTTGCCGACGCAACTCTGTCACCTGCGCAAGGGCGGGATATTAAGGGTCCCACGGCCGTGCTCAAATCTGCTTCTAAGATTAAAACGGAAAAGACGTACAACCACCTCCTCAATCAGAAATTCTTGCCATCCATGCTCGAAGGGGACCAGAAAGCTGTATTTGCCAGTTACCTGAAAACATGGGCGGATCTGGGAATCAGCCAGATTCAATTCAACGTTTTTGATCGGGAAACGCTGATTGATGCCCAGAGAAGACCCGAAAAATATCCTGATCTTATTGTAAGAGTCGCTGGTTACAGTGCCTATTTTGTCGACTTGAGTAAAGGTCTGCAGGATTCCATTCTCCAAAGAACTGAACAACGTTACAGCTAAGGAAAACTTCACTTTAGAGAGGATGGATGGGGATATTTAAATTTCTTAGTGTCGGATTCCACGCCCGTTTTTGTGCTAAATTTTTGTTTTTATTCCCCGCGGCTTGCTGCGAGGTTGTTCATCGAGGTCGTCATGTCACCATTGAATAGCGATAAAGGTTTGGTATTTGACATCCAGAGATTCAGCATTCATGATGGCCCGGGTATAAGGACAACGGTCTTTTTCAAGGGCTGTCACTTGAGGTGCCTGTGGTGTTCCAATCCGGAATCCCAGTCCCTTTCACCGTCTCTTTTGATAAGAAACATAAAATGCAGGGGATGCGGGAAGTGCGCTCAAACCTGCCCGACTGGGGCGATCTCGATGAATGAGGAAAAGGGACGGATCATCAACTGGGGGAAATGTGATCAATGCATGATATGTGTTAGTGCATGTATATATCAATCCCTCATTTGCTGCGGTCAATATATGACCGTTGGAGAAATTCTCAGTGAGGTTATGAAGGACGTTTTGTTTTATAAAAATTCGAGCGGCGGTGTCACCATTTCGGGTGGAGAGCCTTTCCATCAACCGCTATTTTTGGAAAGACTTCTTCGGGCCCTAAAAGAAAACGAAATTCATGTGACGCTGGAGACGAGCGGCTATGTTAGCAGGAAGATATTTGAGAACGTTCTGCCGCTTGTGGATCTAGTTTTATTAGATATAAAGCATTTGGATGATGAGAAGCACCAGCGCTTTACAGGAGTGAGCAATCAGCGCATTCTCGCCAATGCCCGAATAGCGGCCGGAAAGGCCAGGACTTGGTTTAGGGTTCCTCTCATTGAAAATGTTAACGACGACGTTAATCACATTGAGCGGATGGCTGAACTCGGAAGGGAGATCGGGATCGAGAAAATCTCCATTCTGCCTTATCACGAAGGAGGTATCCAAAAATGCAGTCAGATCGGCAAGAGCTACCTCATGCCTGAAGCAAAATCTCCATCTAGTGACCATATAGAGACGTTAAGAGGAATAATTTTGGAAAAAGGGGGAAGCATTACGATCGGCAATTAGAAACCGTATGTATCCTTGTTCTATTCGGAGCGGTGCGGAATGTGAGCAATTTTGAGGCAATCGGCAAGCTGATCCATTAATATTGGAACCATCAAGATAATGGAGAGAGTCATGAACGAAAAGATTCCAAATTTGTACGAGGGATTGTCTTATGTTAGAAATCACGTTAATTGGGGCGCAGAACCAATGCCGCCTACACCAGAGGGAAATTTCTACGATCTCATCAAGCAATCAGTATACCGATTTCCATTGAAGAGCGCCCTGATTTCCTGCGATAGAAAAATATCCTACAGTGAAATGGATGAGATGTCTGATAGATTTGCGACGGCACTCGCGGATTTGGGTGTGAAAAAAGGTGATCGGATCTGCGTTATGCTACCCGTGTCAGCCCAGACCATCATCGCATTTCACGCCGTAATCAAGGTCGGAGCAATCTCGGTTCCTGTAAACACTATGTTCAAGGCTGATGAACTGACATATGTTCTAAACGACTCGGGGGCACAGATCATCATCTTTCTGGATGCATTTTATCCTTTTATCAAAAAGGTGAAAGGAAGCACGGGACTTCGCCATATTATCAGTGTCCATCTGGCTGACATATCGGAACCGGAAAGCTGGGTTCCTTCCACGATGAATCCTGAAAATACGAGACTGCCTGATGCAATTGACTTCATGAGCTGCATTAATGATTATCCGGCCTATCCACCGACGGTGTCCATAAATTCGAAGGAGGATATTGCTCTGGTGATATACACTGCGGGCACGTCGGGTCCACCCAAGGGAGTCATGATAACCCACTTCAATATGGCCCACGCAAACCTTTCCCATTGCCACACCGTAGGAATATGTCATAACGATGTCAATCTACAGATGCTGCCCATGTTTCATATAGGCGGTTATTATCTGTTTCTGCATCCCACGCTTTACAAGGGGGGAACCGTCGCTCTCTTGCCTATGTTTGAACCGACTCAATATCTCAAAACACTTGATAAGTATGAGGTCAATACCATCCTTGGCATACCGACGATGTTTATTGCCTTACTGAATCACCCTGAACTTTCCAAGTATGATCTACGTCGGTTGCGAGTCTGCATCGCGGCCGGGGCGCCGGTCCCTGCTGAGGTGCAAAAGGTGTGGACGGAGAAAACGGGCGTAGAGTTGACCCAGGGTTGGGGAATGACGGAATGTAATGCAGGGGCCATCGTAAACATTCCCAATAAGAAGAATATTTCATCAATAGGAGTACCCATTACGGGAGAAGTGAAGATCGTTGATCAGGATACAAGGGAGATTCTTCCTCTTGGAAAGACGGGCGAGATGATGTACCGTAGCCCTCAGGTGGCAAAGGGCTACTGGAATAAGCCAGAGGAAACAAAAGAGGCCTTTCAGACAGATGGCTGGCTTCGCACAGGAGATGCGGGATATATCAACGAAGAGGGTTTTATTTTCTTTGTTGATCGGATCAAGGATCTTATAATTGCCTCCGGCTATAACATATCGCCCTATGATGTTGAATCCGCCATCATGAAACATCCTTCAGTCATGGAGGTGGCTGTAATAGGTATGCATGATGGATATCGGGGCGAGTCCGTAAAAGCCTATATCGTACTTAAAGAAGGGTTCCGGAAGAATGTAAAACCAGAAGATATTATCGGGTACTGTAAAAAGAATATGGCGACCTATAAAGTCCCTCGGTCAATTGAGTTTATCGATACCCTGCCTAAAAACTCCGTTGGGAAAGTTCTAAGGAGGGAACTGAGGAGATTAGAGCAGGAGAAACTTGCATAGTGCTGTGCTCGGGTTAAGATGGACCCCAAAGTCCAGCTTTCCACCTTATTGCTATGTCCAGTTTCCGGGGTCCATTATAGAAATACACCTTAAGTCCGTTAATGTTTGGGAAGGCTGAATTCCCGTACTCTCTGTTGGCGCCGAACAAACTCGGTTTGCCCGACATATATTGCAGCATTTGAAATCTTCCGAACTACGTCGATAATGGAGTCTGGTATCGCGTGGAGAAAGGTGCAGGGCACATTTTTCGCCGCGAATCCTGAACTTGAAGGGAAGGTCTTCGTTCATCATGGCGTCGAACAACAGGTTTAACCAGGTTCCACGGGCCGGTTCCCGAGGCTGAAATGCACTCGCCGGGGCAAACGGACGGGTATAATGCCTACGTAGGTCAGCTCGGCCGCGCCATCCGGGATTGGCGGACCAATAATAACGGCAAAATTCCTAGCGACGCCGACATAGTCGCAAATGCAAATGGGGTCGGACCAAGACAAAGTGTGCATCCGCCGCAGAAATTACCAAATTCCCCCATTTTTCAGGCATTAAAACGCTGTCTTTGGCAAAAAGGCCGGTTTAAGGCGGTCTTGATTCCCTCAGGTGCTTCAGAAATGCTGCCTTTATGTCCTATCGAAAATGGAAACTGCACAGCCTTCCTATGTCGATCTGAGACTTCTCCCGGAGTATCTTCTTAAATGTAAGTTCATGATTTATTTTTGGGCCTGGGCCAGGACATATTCACAGCGATGAGTCAAGGACTACGATTGGCAGCCCGGAATTTAGATGGCTGCAAATTTTTGCCTTTCCTTCCTCTGTTTGCACAAATACGAACCCCTCGTCGGGCTTCAATTTGCCCAAGGCAAGGTCGCCTCGAACACGCCACTCGCGCTCGTGTCTCCATGAGGCGGAAGGCCTGGAGCGGCTCAACTGAAAACGATGCCTTTCGGATTCGGCGAGCCGGGAATAGACCTGCTCACTGCCATATATGGCGGGCTTTGCTCCCCGCGAGCGCAAAATATCCCGCCGGACCGCAACCCCGTAAGGTTCGACTGTCCACCTCACGAGCGCCCGGTTCCACTTTCGCATTACAAACAGCTCCTGCGGGGGATGGGAACTCCAGGAAATGACCGCCGCCTGACCGCGAACCATCCGGGAGCTTGCCCGAATCAGTCCTTCCTGCATAATCCGAATGAGGGTTTCCAGGGCCGAGTGGCCCGAGAGGGGATGTCCGTCAAGCAGATTGACCAGATATTGATGGTAAGTCTCGCCCGGCCAGGGACCAACACAAGCCCTGGTATAGTGGAAGAGGTGACTGCTCCAGGCGATATCGTCTTGCTGAAAAGAGTCGTAAAATCCCCGGGACCTGCCTTTGGGAAAGCGGGGTGAGTTTTTATTTGCCGGGCAGTGAGTTCGATCAGGGTTTGCGGCGGGCAAATCCCGGGTCCCCGGGAGCTTGAATCCCTGTGCGTATTCTGAGAATTTTGTCAGAAGGACACGATTTCCTGCGTTCGAAGAGTTGGTCACTTCGGGTTCGAAAACGAACTGCGGCCGGGGTGATTTTGCCTGGATTTCCTCCAGGACCGCCAAGAGGTTTCCGTGAGAGCGGATTTCCAGCACGAGATGAAAATTTGCCAGTGCGCCGAGAATCCGGTCGCGGCAGATGGGGGCTTGCCTTTTGGAACATGTGGCGACCCCGCCGCTCTCCTCGAGCATACACGAAAGTACTGGAATTGCGCGCGCGCTTTCCCCATAGATTTTTAGCAGTTCCCGATCTGCCTTCATGAGTGGAAAAGGCGCTACCAGGAGTTGAGGCAATGCGGAACGCAGGGCATTGGCGCCGGCCAGGTCGTAGGTTAGTGTTCCCATGCTGCCCGCTATGGCGATTTCCCGGGACCCCGGGCTGCGAAAGAAGAAGCGCAGAGCCTCGAGCCAGTTTGCATCAGGAGAAATGAGCCTCGGCTTTCGCGAATTGAATACGGCAAGCAGAGGCAGATCGGTTTTCAGGCCGCCTTTGCCAAAAAGGACGGCAGGACAGGGCAAAGACCGGCACGGGGACGCGGAGACCGGGGGACGCGGAGACAAAAGATCTCCAGTGCCTCCCTTTGCAAGAGGGGGGAAATTCTCCCACCTGAACACTTTGACTCCCATTTCAAGAAACTCATCGGCCTGTTTACGGCAGTTTTCCCACAGGCTTGCATTCAGGGCCGGAAAGGATTCCTGCATCCAGGAGCGCAAATCACTCTCGGTTCGAACGCCGGCCCCGGCCAGCCGGTTAAACAGGCCGTGCTGTTCCGCGCCCTGGATTTTTAACCGCTTCATAAAGGCGCTCGCAGCAAGAACGCAATAAGCGGTTGCGACGTCCAGTTGGACTATGGAATGAAAAGGGATTGAGGAATTCAGGAGTTTGGGAATCGACGAATTCACGAATTGGGGGATTTGGTTTTTCACCCTTCACTCTTGCTTCTCTGCTCAGTGTTCAAGGAATTTGGTTTCTCACTGCCCGTTGATCATCTTCACGGCCTATCCGATGGGTAAGTCGGTCCATTCAGAGAGTACTTTTACGATAGTGTCTCCAGGTGTCACTCGCCGTCCTTCAACGGACCGACATCACACGGTATGATGATTTTCGTGGGCCTTCATGTAGGTACGGAGGATAGCATTAATCCTTGTCTGGTAACCTGGCTTCAGCCTGAACCATTCGAGCACCTCCGCATCAAGCCGCATGGTCACGACTGCTTTACGGCGCGGCAATACGACCTTGGCATCTTTCCAAAATTCTTCGTTCGTATGGTGTGCATCGAGATCGGATTGGATCTCTGCGTGAACTTCGGCATCACTCATACCGAGCACCCTATCCCAATCCGTACCGTGTTTAGTTCTCTTCGATTTTTTTCCAGTAGTAGCGTCTTTCATGAGGCTCTGCTTTCCACGCCGAAACGATGCGCCTTTCATCATCATCTATATCGGTGTAAACTGCTATATTTACACAATGTAAATATCGTCCGCAAGATTTTGTTCCGAAGGTTTTCTTTCGTTCCGGAAATTCCCTCTTCGCAGAAGAAATTCCACCGCGTAAGAGTGGCGCAAAGGGTGAACCGATTTCTCGTTTTCGTAGAGAACAAGCGCTTTCAGGTACTTTTTGGTAAGCTGCTGAACAGCCTAGGCCGTCCACGGTCCTCTTTGCACGATGAACAGTTGGTCGTCCGGGCCGGTCGGCTCCCCTCGGCAGGCTTTCCATACGACGAATTGTTTCATGTGCTTTTTCAGGAAATCAGGTACCTCAACAGTTCGGGATTTAGACCCCTTACCGTCCCTCACGAACAAGGCGCATTCTCCATAACCGGCTCTGATATCTCCGCAACGGACGTTCGCTGCCTCTGCTACACGCAAACCAGTACATGTAAGAAGGTCAATTGCCATCCATTCTCTCACCGCTGTAACCTGACCACGGTCGATGTCGAGAATAGCCCGGTACAGAACAGTGCGCCTGAGGAGTTTTATTTGCTGGTCTGTGAAATATTTGATGCCGTCAACGTTCGTAATTTGGCGGGATCGCTCCCGGCCGGGGTTTTGCCGAGTAACTGGAAACTGAACGACCTTGCCGGCTTCTTTTCCCACGAAATCCCTTTCTATGCTTTTCTATTGAGTTTTCGCCCTGTTTTGTGACGGAGGGAAAAGACTTCATCGCCACCAATTCAAGAAAAG
Source organism: Syntrophobacteraceae bacterium (assembly GCA_052143075.1). GTDB lineage: Bacteria > Desulfobacterota > Syntrophobacteria > Syntrophobacterales > Syntrophobacteraceae > SbD1. The sequence continues at coordinate 11,013 of JBKQTS010000213.1, forward strand.
TGAATAGATTTGGATACTTATCTATTGAGTTAATATTTTGTTTATAACATCCATTAAATGAGAGACAAAGCGGAATGTTGGCTCTAGATGCCATTTTGGAAGAATCGAGCAGCCTAATGGGCTGGAGAGTTAACCAAATAGAAAATGTATTGTAAAGAATAGAATTTGGAGATGTGTGTAAAGAAAACCTTTGCGTCACCACAACCCGATCTCATAGGACTATCTCTAACTGTTGGTGATGGCTTGAAAAGGTCTACACATCTGATTCATTCACGTTATGCTGCTTGTGTCAGCTTGGTTTTTCCGTGATGGCAAGCAGTGTATTATTTTGCTGAATGCCATCGACTGAAGTGTAGTATCATACTGAGTCGAAACTCGCTTCCGGCTACAACGCGGACAATGATGTCCCTTTCCACCCTGCGGATAGTCGCCGGAGCCGCATCCAGGAGGCAGCCGTTATGCTCAACATCATTCCTACGAAAACAATCGAGGCCTATGCGATGATCGTCGATATCAATGGATTCTCGCAGATAGTCCGTGCCTGCGTGGTAGGCGGCGTAGCACAGGATGTGAGAGACATTTTGGCGGGGCCGATTGGAGTCGTTGAGGCTAGCGGCGGCGAGGTCGTTGCCTTTATGGGAGATGCCTTTCTTGGGATCATCGAAAACGACGACCAACTTCTCGAAGCGTGCTGTGGAATAGCGAAAGACATCGATAGAACCTGCGAATGGATATCTGATGCGCAACGACAAATCCAATCAGACTGGTCTCATATGCCCGGTGGGCCTAGTTTGAAGATTGCGATTGAGTACGGGATGCTTGACGTCTCCTCGATTGAATCCAGGTTCCTAAGACAACATACGCTACTCATTGGCGAGGCGATAAACTATGCGAGCCGGATCGCCAGGTTCGGCGAAGGTAATCGATGCGTCTTGGGGCGAGTGGCCGGTGCGCGAATGGCCAAAGTCGTAGCGGCAGACTATCTTGAAGGCCCTTATAGGCATGTCTTAACCGGAAAAGAACACGAAGGCGAGTATGAGTATTATTTCTTGGACCTTGGTGACATCTGGCGCGCGGGGCACATAGGGTCGGAAGACGAATCGTACTGGGGGTAGCTCAAAGTGCGGCATATGGCTGACGGACTTCCATCGACGAGCGCGTACGGCAAGCCGCTGAAGATGTAGCAGAAGTGTTAAAGGAATGGTGGGGAAACGTATTGACCGAAACAATCGAGCAACACGGCGACAGCATGCTTGGGTAAAAAACGACTGACTTGCTAGAAAGTGTCGACGCGAGATTGGCCCAATAAAGCAATGACCCGGACGGCACGACGACGGGTGCTTTTGAAATCCTGGCGCAAAATCAAAGCCCCTGCCAACCCTCTCCGCCGGTTACCACCACGTTAGGGTAAAGGTGATAGCAGATGAAGAGAATTGATCCCAATACTTTTGCAGGACCCAGGGCGTATTTCACGGCCTTTGACCATAGAATCGTTCAGAGAACCGAAAATCTGCTGGATCTTAGAAGGGAAGTGGAGCGTAAACTTAAACTACTTCTCTTGATAAAATCCACAATAACATGTGGCGCTTCCCATCTAGCAAGCGAATTTACTTACTCATTTTTTAAAGACAATCCCTTTTTGCTGAAAGATGCGCATATCATCCCGGCCCTGAGTAATGACAAGAGGGACGTCGGCGAATTATTCGAAGTAAAGAATCTGAAAAATAAGAAAGAAATGATTGAGTTTTACCAAAATACCGTTAGTTGTACGGTCAACTGGGAGATTGTAGATAATTCCTCCTGGTTTCGTGATCGATTCATCGCCGAATTTGAGAACGACAACTCCCTCATGCGGCGACATCTTTCTTCTATAAAGACCACACGATTCCAGGATATTATTAAAATTATTAGAGCAAAAGACACCCTGAGTAGAACTATCATCGATAACATCGCACGCCAGCTTCCAGCGACCGAAAAGAGCGTATTGTTGGCATTTAGGGAGTTGGTTTACCATATTTCTGGGGCTAGAGTGGTGAATTGCGAGAGCGCCTTGCCTCAGGAGAACTACATAGATTTCGATTTGGCAGACATTGAGAATAAAAGAACTCGCTTATCAGAGGATCAAATTTTATGGAAATTGTTCATTGAAATAGCATTTGAATCCTTACAGAAACGGCTTATTCCGATTGAACTTCTCGATATGCTTTCATTTCAAGATATCTTAGCAATCCGGTTGCCCATAATGGAATCTTCGTTTCAGGCAAAATACGACAATTTGGTTAATACCGTTATTCAAGGTATAAAACCGGAGAGTACTTCCATCCTTTTAAATGCGAGAGAGTTGAGCAAGGTCAGTCTCGGGTTGGTACAAACCTTCAAATCGGTGCTCGACGATGAGATGCCGAGATTCTTAAGGAAGCGTGCATCGGCATCGGCAAAGAAATTGGGTGGTGTGGTATCTTCGCTCGCTCTGGGAGCACTTGGCTTTGTTCCTGTTCTGAGCAGCATAACTGGAGCGGCCAGTATTCTCAAGGATACTCCGGCCCTTCTCGTTAATGTGGGGCAAAGCTATTCTTCTGTAAAGTCGCTTGCAAAATCGAAAGAATACTTTCTTAATAAGGAAAGAATATTGAAAAAGCTGATAGAGAGCATCGACATCTCAGAAAAATCAGAATTGCTCGACATGTTGGACATGTTCTCTGCTCTGATTTCCCATACAACAAGGATATGATTTTGGATAACGATATAATCGACTAATTGAACCTAGTACCATGTAACATTTACAATTTCGGATAAAGATGCTTCAGCTTTATGCGTGCATCGGTAGTAGAAAATCGCCATTGGATCTTGGATCGCCGATTGTTCCTGTCGTTTTCCCATGCGGTGA